>NZ_JBFTNH010000007.1:0-246151 GCF_056397385.1 Pseudomonas sp. 05N36
AAGAACGACCCGAAATCGCCGATTGCCGGCATGCCGATTCTCGAAGCCTTCAAAGCCAAGACCATCATCGTCAACAAACGCTCGATGGCCAGCGGTTATGCCGGCCTGGACAACGAACTGTTCTACCTCGACAAGACCATGATGGTCTTTGGCGACGCGAAGAAAGTCATCGAAGACATGGTTAAAGCTGTCGAATAAAGACTGCGCAAACAGCAATACCGAAAACCCCGGCCCTTAGTAGGCTGGGGTTTTTTATTGCCTGCAGAAAACCGACCAAAGGCTCTGAATCAGGGGCCCGCATTCGACCATGGTCGCGCGGCGATTTTTTTTGAAATCACTAGACTGCGCATCTTGCTTCCGTTGCCCGAGATAACCATCCATGTACCGTGATCGTATCCGCTTGCCTTCGTTGTTGGATAAGGTAATGAGCGCCGCTGACGCTGCCGCTCTGATTCAGGACGGCATGACCGTCGGCATGAGCGGGTTCACCCGCGCCGGCGAAGCCAAGGCCGTGCCTCATGCACTGGCCGAACGTGCCAAGGTCACGCCGCTGAAAATCAGCCTGATGACCGGCGCCAGCCTGGGCAACGACCTCGACAAACAGCTGACCGAAGCCGGTGTGCTGGCCCGTCGTATGCCATTTCAGGTCGACAGCACCCTGCGCAAGGCGATCAACGCTGGCGAGGTGATGTTCATTGACCAGCATCTGTCGGAAACCGTGGAACAACTGCGCAACCAGCAACTCAAGCTGCCGGACATCGCAGTGATTGAAGCCGTAGCAATCACTGAACAGGGCCACATCGTGCCAACCACCTCGGTCGGTAACTCGGCCAGCTTCGCGATTTTCGCCAAGCACGTGATCGTCGAGATCAATCTGGCGCACAACCCGAATCTGGAAGGTCTGCACGACATCTATATCCCGACCTACCGTCCGACCCGCACGCCTATTCCGCTGGTCAAGGTCGACGACCGTATCGGCAGCACCGCGATCCCGATACCGCCGGAAAAGATCGTCGCGATCGTCATCACCAACCAGTCCGACTCGCCGTCCACGGTGCTGCCGCCGGACAACGACACCCAGGCCATTGCCGATCACCTGATCGACTTCTTCAAGCAGGAAGTGGAAGCAGGGCGCATGACCAACAAGCTCGGCCCGCTGCAAGCCGGTATCGGCAGCATCGCCAATGCGGTGATGTGCGGCCTGATCGACTCGCCGTTCGAAGACCTGACCATGTACTCCGAAGTCCTGCAGGACTCGACCTTCGACCTGATCGACGCCGGAAAACTGAGCTTCGCCTCGGGCAGCTCGATCACCCTGTCGAGCCGACGCAATACCGATGTGTTTGGCAACCTGGAACGTTACAAGGACAAGCTGGTGCTGCGCCCGCAGGAGATCTCCAACCACCCTGAAGTGGTTCGTCGCCTGGGCATCATCGGCATCAATACGGCGCTGGAGTTCGATCTGTACGGCAACGTCAACTCCACTCACGTCTGCGGCACGCGGATGATGAACGGCATTGGTGGCTCCGGCGACTTTGCCCGTAACGCGCACCTGGCGATCTTTGTCACCAAGTCGATTGCCAAGGGCGGGGCGATTTCCAGTGTGGTGCCGATGGTCAGCCACGTTGACCACACCGAGCATGACGTCGACATCCTCGTGACCGAGATCGGCCTTGCCGATTTACGTGGCCTGGCACCACGGGAACGGGCGCGGGTGGTGATCGACAACTGTGTGCACCCGGACTACCGCGAAGCGCTGAATGCCTACTTCGAGGCGGCCTGCGCCGTCGGCGGACACACTCCGCACATCCTGCGCGATGCCCTCAGCTGGCACATTAACCTGGAAGAAACCGGGAGAATGCTCGCCGTGTGATTGATACAGATGGCAGCTGACGCAAACACAATTTCGTCAGCTCGCCATTGCCAATCCAATATCCTTCAAAAACTGTACTGCTGTACCGGTCATTTCCTACCGTAATTGCCTACACACCTGAGCCAAATACCCAAAAACGCACCACTTAAGTGCAGACAGGTACAGTTGCCTCGTTTTAGAGCAGTACAGCACCTATTAACAGTTAACTGGTCCCTCACAATACAGGTGAACTGTATCTAGAGAGACTGGCCAAACGAGAGGATCATTGGCATCAGTTAAACCACTACCTAATCCCGCCATAAGCGGAAGGATGTCAACCATGGAACGTACACTCAGTTCCGAAATGTTCTTCGAAGACAACGCTGTAAAAACCCAGGCTTCCATGCCTCTTCGCGTTCTCGCCAACCTGATGCTGTGGCAGCGCCGCATCTCCAGCCGCCACCAACTGGCTCGCCTGGATTCGCGTCTGCTGGCTGACGCAGGGATTAGCGAAGCACAACGCTACGAAGAGCTGAGCAAGCCGTTCTGGCGCTAAGTTAGCGTCGCTGGCCCTGACCCACCGGGTCCACCGCCAGCACCCCGAATTGCACACACAAAACCCGTCGTGGGAAACCACGACGGGTTTTGTCGTTTCAGGGCAAAAAAACAGCTGGTACAGAAGGGCAGTCACATGACAGATACAGTTTCAACAAGCATAAAACTGAACCAGTACAATTTAACACCGGTGTAGCTGCTCCAGTGATCGCGAAGCGACCAACATGGTGTCCCAAGGCTGCTCAATCAGCCAGTTCGCGAGGAATACACCATGAATCGGTTACTTGATGTACCGCTCCCGCCTACTCGCAAGCCTTTCTTACTCAAGCGTATGGCCCGGCTGATTGCCGCTATCGGTCAAAGCATGGAAAAAGCGCGCACCCGCCGCCTGCTCGCGCAACTTAATGAACAGCAGCTGTCTGACCTAGGTATCAGCCATTCAGATCGACTGGTCGAACTGGACAAACCTTTTTGGCGCTAACCGTGTCTAGATGGGGTGACAGGGCTATTCGAACGGTTGAACAACGGCCTAATATCCGAAGACAACGTGGCGAGCCCTGCGCAGAGTACGCCTGATCTCTCAGACGTTACGCATCACGCAGTGGCTGCCCGACGTTATTTCTGGCGTCACTATTTACGGTTTATTCACAGGAGTTACCCCATGTCCCGTCTTCGCCTGCTCAGCGCTGCAGCACTGCTGGCCGTGGCTGCCAATTCGCATGCCTCCAGCTTCATTATCACCACAGACACTGTCGTCGGCGCACTCAAGGACAGCTCCGACGCCACAACAAACCTCTCCTCTTCGCTGCGGGACAAGAAGATCGTTCGCGCTGCCCGTGATGACGCTGCCAGCTTCGTAGCCAGCGAAGGCGCCATCCGTGGCGTGCGCCTGGAAAGTGCTCTCGACTACATCCACACACAGGCTCCACAGTTGAAAGCCACTGACGCACAGCTGGCTCAAGCCATTCTGGCGATCTGATCAACGTCGGAAAACGGGGCTCTCACACTGTGCCCCGTTTCCTCAGCGCTGGCTCTGGCCCGGGCATTGCGCTAGCCTTGGGGCTCGTTTCCAACTGTCGAGTCTCATGCATCTTCTTTCAAAATCATTCATCACATCCCTGTTTATCACCGCCTGCTGGATCAGCCCGGCCCATGCCCTGGACCTGACAACGCAGAACCTCGTCGTCACCACTTATGCGACAAGCAAGGTGACCTCCGCCCCCTTCGACCATAAACTGCTACTCGCTGCCCACGATGATGCGGCAGCGTTCATTGCCAGTGACGGTCAACTGCGAGGAGCGCAACTGGAGTCCGCCCTGGTTTACCTGCACCAGACCCAGCCAAAACTTCATGCCAGCGACCTTGAACTGGCACAGGCAATTCTCGTCCAATAGTTATTCTGTTCTCCCGGAGTCGTTCCATGCGTAGCCCGCTGATTGCTGCCACCCTTGGCCTGTTACTGTTGGCCGACGTGGCCCAGGCACACACCCTCGAGGCCACCAGTAACATGATCATCCGTGCCTCGCAGCGCACACTCGATTTCACCTCCGACACCACCACCTCGATTCGTGACCTGAAAGTCGTTCGTGAAGCCCATGATGACGCGGCCAGTTTCGTCGCCAGCAATGGCGATATCCGTGGTGCACACCTGGAAGCCGCCTTCGACACCTTGCGCACCCGCGTGCCGGAAGCCCGCGACGCTAGTGATCAAGTCCTCGCCGAAGCCATCCTCGCACTGTGAAGACACTAACCACCTGGCTGATGGCCGGGGCCCTGTTGCTGCTTTGCAGCACGGCTCAGGCCAGCCTGCAATTACGCCTCAAGACCGACGGTCTGAGCCCGGCAGAACAGCAAGCCAGCCAGGCACTGCTGGATGAAGCGATGCAGGCTTTGCCGCCGCGTTTCATCGAGCAACTGGACCGCCGGATTGATGTTGGCTGGGCCGACGCAATGCCCGGTAACGCCTACGGAGAGGCGTCCCTGGTGTCAGAGCTGGACCTCAATCGCAATCTGCTGGCCAGCCTCACCGACGGCAGCGCCGCGACGAAAAAAACCAATCGCCCCCACGGCACCGTTCGCCGCGAAATGCTCGCCACGGTGCTGCATGAACTCACGCACATTTATGACCGTGCGCGCTTGTGGACAAGTGCCGAGCGTTTGCAGATCCAACGCTGTACGCGACAGAGCAACAGTTCAGGCCTGGTCGGCCTTCCCGATCAATGCCGCGGGCAGACTGACCGTCGTTTCACCTTGAGCGACGATCCGCGCCTGCTAGACCTCGCCGGCTGGCCGCAATACGTCGGCCGACGCGGTGAGCGCGAACAGCACAACCGGCAAATAGTCCGCAGCCCGGACCTCTACGAGACGAGCAGCCCCAAGGAATTTGTCGCGGTCAACATGGAGTACTTCCTCCTCGACCCGAGCTACGCCTGCCGCCGCCCGGCGCTATACCGTTATTACCAGGAACACTTCGGCTGGGCTCCACCGGCCAAGGACAGCTGCGCCCAATCCTTCGCCTTCCTGAACGCGGGCAACGACTTCGCCAAACAACCGCTGGGCCAGGTCGATCCGGAAAGGGTCTACTCCGTCGACTACCTGCTGGCCGAGGCCAATCAGAATCTGGTCAGCCGCTGGGGCCACAGCATGTTGCGGCTGGTGATCTGTGCGCCCGGTCGCCCGCGCGGACCGGATTGCCGACTGGATCTGGAATACTCCCTGGTGCTGTCCTACCGCGCCTTTGTCGGCGACGTACAGCTGTCGAGCTGGGATGGTCTGGTCGGCAAGTATCCGTCGCGACTCTTCGTGTTGCCGCTGTCGCAAGTCATCGACGAATACACCAAGACCGAACTGCGCAGCCTGGCCTCGGTGCCACTCAAGCTGTCGCGCAGTGAAATTGGAGAGTTGGTCGAACACGCCGCGGAGATGCATTGGAGCTACGACGGCAACTATTACTTCCTGTCCAACAACTGCGCGGTCGAGAGCCTGAAACTGCTGCGCAGTGGCAGTAACAATCCACAACTGGTCGGTATGGACAGCATCATGCCCAACGGCTTGCTGGAAATACTCAAGGCCCGCGGACTGGCGGATACCAGCGTGCTCGACAATCCGCGTGAGGCCTTGCGCCTGGGCTATCGTTTCGACTCGTTCCGCGAACGCTATCAAGCGATGTTCGAGGTGCTGAAAAAACACCTGCCGATCAAACAGGACAAGGTTGAAGACTGGATGGCGCTGACGGCCGCGGAGCGTCGCCCGTGGTTTCAGCAGGCCGATCTGCGCACCAGCGCTGCACTGCTGTTGCTGGAGCAGGCGAGTTTCCGCCAGCAATTGTTGCTGGCCCAGAATGAGGTGAAACAACGCTACCTGGACGCCCGCGAGTTGAAAAACGGCGGCATGGACCAGGCCAATCAGACCTTGAAGCAGATTCTCGTCAACAGTGGTTTCCTCAGCCGTCCGGCAGAACTGCTCGACAGGGGCGGTTACGGCCTGCCACAACCCAATGAGTGGAAACGCCTGGAGTCGGAGAGCAGTACGCGACAGAAGAAATTACAGGTGTTGACCGGTGATCTGGACAAAGAGGTCAGGGCGCTGCTTGAGCCTGGCCGAGCGGCTGAGATGGCGGCGAATGAGGCCAACATCAAACAGCTGGGCGAACACCTGCGAGCGTTGCATAAGGCGGCCGGTGGGCTGGAGTTGCCTTAAGTCGACCCGGAGAATTGATACCGCAGTTATCCACAATGGCATCCGCCTGAGTGCAGCCCGCTCATTGCGATGCCCCCTTCTTCATATCTAACGCCATCAAACCGCGGTACTGGCCACTGCTTCAGGCCGCGTCAGCCCACCTTGAACATCTCGTCCGGTGTTTGCCCAGCGAAAGCTGGCTGAAAGGTTTGCCGATTAGGATCGCCCGCACTGCCGGCAACAGACCGGTTGGCCAAACGAATGTCGCAACGTTTGCGCGGCCCAATTAACAACAACAATGGTGATTCTGATGTCCGCTCGTACCCGCCTGTTTGCCCCGACTCCCCCCGTACGCCTCGTGCTTTCCGTTCTGCGCTGACCCCAACCGGTTCGCCATTCCCTAGCCGCGCTACGCCTGGAGTATTCCCATGCTGACTTTCCTTGGCTTTGCCATGGTCATCACGTTCATGTACCTGATCATGACCAAGCGCCTGTCGGCGCTGATCGCCCTGATCATCGTTCCGATCCTGTTCGCCCTGTTCGGTGGTTTTGCCCCGAAGATCGGCCCGATGATGCTCGAAGGCATCACCAAGCTGGCCCCGACCGGGGTGATGCTGATGTTCGCCATCCTCTATTTCGCCCTGATGATCGACTCCGGCCTGTTTGACCCGGCCGTGCGCAAGATCCTCAAACTGGTCAAGGGCGACCCGCTGAAGGTTTCCATCGGCACCGCAGTGCTGGCCCTGGTGGTGTCCATGGACGGTGACGGCGCCACGACTTACATGATCTGCGTGGCCGCCATGCTGCCGCTGTACAGCCGCATCGGCATGAGCCCGCGGATCATGGCCGGCCTGATCATCCTCGCCGGTGGCGTAATGAACATGACCCCGTGGGGCGGCCCGACTGCGCGTGCCGCCAGTGCGCTGCATGTCGACCCGTCGGACATCTTCGTGCCGATGATCCCGGCCATGCTCGCTGGCGTGGTGGCAATCCTGGCAATTGCCTACCTGTACGGTAAACGTGAACGTGCGCGCCTAGGCGAATTGCACCTGATCGGCGACGAAATCGACCACAGCGAAATCAGCGTTTCGCAGTTCCCGGATGCTCGTCGTCCGAAACTGATCTGGTTCAACGGCGCCCTGACCCTGGCCCTGATGTGTGCCCTGATCGCCGGCCTGCTGCCACTGCCGGTGTTGTTCATGGTCGCGTTCAGTATCGCGATGATCGTCAACTACCCTTGCCTGCAACAGCAAAAAGATCGCGTTGCGGCCCACGCCGGCAGCGTGCTGGCAGTGGTCGGGCTGATTTTTGCCGCCGGTATCTTCACCGGCATCCTGTCCGGCACCGGCATGGTCGATGCCATGTCGAAAAGCCTGCTGGCCGTGATCCCGGATTTCCTCGGTCCGTACCTGGCCGTGATCACCGCGCTGGCGAGCATGCCGTTCACCTTCTTCATGTCCAACGATGCGTTTTACTACGGTGTACTGCCGGTTCTGGCCGAAGCCGCGAGCCACTACGGCATCACCGCAGTGGAGATGGCACGTGCCTCGATCGTCGGTCAACCCGTCCACTTGCTGAGTCCGCTGGTACCCTCCACCTACTTGCTGGTGGCATTGGCCGGGATCGAATTCGGTGACCACCAACGCTTTACCCTGAAGTGGGCAGTACTGGTTTGCCTGTGCATACTCGTCGCTGCATTGCTGATGGGGATTTTCCCGCTGTTCAGCACCTTGTAACGGCATCAACTCACCGCGCCGCCAGCTAAATGCTGGCGTCGTGGTTTAACACTCGCTCAAAGGAATACACATGGAATGGCTGACCAACCCTGAAATCTGGGTTGCCTTCTTCACGCTGACGGCCCTGGAAATCGTACTGGGCATCGACAACATCATCATGATCTCGATCCTCGTCAGCCGCATGCCCAAGCACATGCAGGCGCGCACCCGGATCTTCGGCCTGGCGCTGGCCATGGTCACGCGGATCCTGTTGTTGCTGTCGATCACCTGGGTCATGCGCCTGACCGCCGACTTGTTCGTGGTCTTCGGTCAGGGTATTTCCGGGCGAGACCTGATCCTGTTCTTCGGTGGTCTGTTCCTGCTGTGGAAAAGCTCCCAGGAGATGTTTCACGCACTGGAAGGTGAAGACGAAACCGCCGACGAGCCAGGCGGCAAGGGCGGTAACTTCCTCTACACCATCATCCAGATCGCGATCATCGACATCGTGTTCTCTCTGGACTCGGTGATCACCGCGGTCGGCATGGTGTCCCATGTTCCGGTCATGGTTGCCGCAATCATCGTTGCGGTGCTGGTGATGATGATGGCCTCGGGCATGATCAGCGCGTTCATCGACAAGCATCCGTCGCTGAAAATGCTCGCGCTGTCGTTCCTGCTGGTGGTGGGTACCGTGCTGATCGCCGAAGCTTTCGGTGTGCATGTCCCCAAAGGCTACGTCTACTTTGCCATGGCGTTCTCGCTGGCCGTGGAAGCGATCAACATCAAGATGCGCACCGCGATCGCGAAAAAGAAGAAACAGCAGGAGCCGGTGAAACTGCGCAAGGACATTCCGGGTCAATAACTCATCACAATGAATCAAGGGGCTTTCGAGCCCCTTTTTCACGCCTGCTTGAAGCTGTTTTCATGACAGTTTTGTTTCAATCGACTCTTTAGCTATGCGATGCTGGCGCCCGGACCGTTAGCCAACTACAGCTTAAATACAGAACGTAGAACGTCGCGCGGCATCGTCAACTTGCTCCATTGGGGCGCTGTTCATTCAGGGGGCCCAGTATGCTGACCCTGCTCAATCTACTGTCCGCCGTCGCCCTGCTTATTTGGGGCACGCACATCGTCCGAACCGGCATCCTGCGGGTCTACGGCTCGAACCTGCGCCATGTCATTGGCCAGAACATGTCCAAGCGCTGGCTGGCCTTTATCGCCGGGATTCTCGTCACCGCGATGGTCCAGAGCAGCAACGCCACGGCGATGCTGGTGACCTCGTTTGTCGGCCAGGGCCTGATGGCGCTGACGCCCGCCCTGGCGACCATGCTCGGTGCCGACGTCGGTACCGCGCTGATGGCGCGGGTCCTGACGCTGGATTTGTCATGGCTGTCGCCGCTGCTGATTTTCCTCGGGGTGATTTTCTTTCTCTCACGCAAGCAGACGCGTGCGGGCCAGCTCGGCCGGGTCGGCATCGGCCTGGGGCTGATTATTCTCGCGCTGCAATTGATCGTCGAAGCGGCCGATCCGATCACCCATGCTCACGGCGTCAAAGTGCTGTTTGCCTCACTGACGGGCGACATCCTGCTCGATGCCCTCGTCGGGGCGCTGTTCGCGATGATTTCCTACTCCAGCCTGGCCGCCGTCCTGCTCACCGCAACCCTTGCCGGTGCCGGAGTGATCAGCCTGCCGGTGGCCATCGGCCTGGTAATCGGCGCCAACATCGGCAGCGGTGTCCTGGCATTTCTCAGCACCAGCATGCAGAACACTGCCGGACGTCAGGTGGCGTTGGGCAGCCTGCTCTACAAGATGATTGGCCTGCTGCTGATCATTCCGGTGCTCGGCCCGCTGGTGCACTGGATGGACAGCCTCAATTTCCGCCCGCAAGGCCTGGTGATCGGCTTTCATCTGCTCTACAACACGGTACGTTGCGTGGTGCTGTTGCCCAGCGTCGGTCCGATGGCCAGGCTCTGTGCCTGGCTGTTGCCAGAGCGCCCGGAAATCAACGGACAGGCCAAGCCTCGCCACCTGGACCCGACAGCCCTCACCACGCCAAGCCTGGCCTTGGCCAACGCCGCCCGGGAAACCCTGCGCATCGGCGACCTGATCGACAACATGCTCGAAGCCATGCTCGATGTACTGCGTGGCAAGCAAACGGCCGTCACTCAGGAAGTGCGCCGCCTGAGCGATGATGTCGAAGTCCTCTGCAGTGCGATCAAACTCTATCTGGCGCAGATGCCCCGCGAAGACCTCAGCGACCAGGACAGTCGGCGCTGGGCAGAAATCATCGAACTGGCGATCAATCTGAAACTCGCCTCTGACCTGATTGAACGCATGCTGCGCAAGGTCCAGCAGCAGAAGACCTCGCAACGCCGCTCCTTTTCCGACGTCGGCCTGGAAGAGCTGGCGGGGTTGCACCATCAGTTGATTGCCAATCTGCGCCTGGGGCTGTCGGTGTTTCTGAGTGCCGACAAGGAAAGCGCCCGGCAACTGCTGCGTGAGAAACGTCGCTTCCGCGCGCAGGAGAGACGCTTGGCTCACGCCCATGTCAGCCGCTTGCACCGTAAGGTCGTGCAAAGCCTCGAAACCAGCTCGCTGCACCTGGAGCTGATCGCCGACATGAGACGCTTGAACTCGCTGTTCTGTGGCAGCGCCTATGTTGTCCTCGAAACCACCGAAACCGGTACATTGGCTGCCGACGATACGGCTGACATCACCCATTCACCCTGAACGTCTAGCGTTGACAGCAGTCACTTAGAAGATCGCTTTTACCCGCCAGGAAGGTTGCTATGCGCTGTCTGTTGTTTGCGTGCCTGCTATTGAGTTCCACCTGCTCATTTGCCCTGGATCGCTTTCAGGTCGAAGGTTATTCGCTGCCCAACGGCTTGCAAGTAGTGCTCAAGCCCGGCAGCGAACGCGGGCATGTGGCGATTCGCCTGGTGGTAGGCGTTGGCCTGGACGACTTCGCCTGCGCCGACAAAGAGCTGCCGCACCTGCTTGAGCATTTGCTGTTCAGTGGCGTCGACGCGAGCGGCGAAGGCGGGCTCGAGGAGCGCATGCAGGCACTGGGGGGTGAATGGAACGCCTACACCAGTAACGCCGACACCACGTTCGTCATCGAAGCACCGGCAAAAAATCAACGCAAAGTCCTCGACCTGTTGCTGGCGCTACTGACCCAGACCCGACTCGACGACAGCGCCATCAGCGCGGCCAAACAGGTGGTCGAACGCGAAGATGGCGGCCATTACTCCCACTTGCAGCGCTGGCTCGACCGCCAGGACCTGGGCCATACGGCGAGCAATCAGCTGGCGGTGGAGCTGGGCCTGAAGTGCTCGGAGCGGGCCCAGGTAGAGCACCTGACCCGCGAACAATTGGAGAAGGTCCGCAAGGAGTGGTACGCACCGAACAACATGACGCTGATTATTGTCGGCGAGCTCGATCGCCTGCTGCCGGCCTACCTGGAGCGCACCTATGGCGAGCTCAAAGCCATTGATCCCACCGAGCATTTGCCGCTGCCGGAGATCCAGCACCCGGCGCTCGACGAACGCAATCTGATCCAGGGCTGGGTCGGGGGTGGCGCCAAACTGCACTGGTTGTTCCCGGAACCGGCACTTGAAGACCAATATGATGAAACATACGACCTGCTCAAGGACTACCTCGACTGGGCGCTTTATCGTCAATTGCGTCTGGCTCACGGATTGTCCTACGGCCCCTGGGCCGAACGCGAAGTGTTTGGCAGTGTCGGCTTCCTCAGCCTGAACGCCGATCTGGAGCGCGATGATCTGCCACAAGCGCAGCAGGTACTCGAGGATCTGAAAGCCGATCTGCTCAAGAACGGCCTCGACCCCGCAGGCTTTGAACGCTTGAAACAGGTCGCCATCGCCCGACAGGCCTGGGCCGTGCAAGGCAACAGCGGGTTGGCCGACTACTACTGGAGTGCGATCGGCGACTATGAGGACGGACATTTCGACGACCCGGCCCAGCGCCTGCAAACCGTCACGCTGGACCAGGCCAACCAGACCCTGCACAAACTGCTCGATCAGCAGGGTTACATTCGCATCGAGAAGCCGCTGCTCAGTTATGACGAGGTGCTGTGGTTGCTGGGCGGGGTGTTGGGGTTGATGGCGCTGGGTGTTCTAAGTTGGCGCTTGCATCGCAAAAAATGATGACTGTGGCGAGGGAGCTCGCTCCCGCTGGGTCGCGAAGCGGCCCTAAATACTGCCAGCGCGGTTGTGAACATTGAACTCCAGCGACCGTTTGCGGCTGCTGCGCACCCGAGCGGGAGCAAGCTCCCTCGCCACAGTTGCTGTACCCGGTCACACCGTTGGATCCTCGCAACATCACTGTGCCAGCGTTATCCTGTCGGGGTTTTTACCCACGACAATTGCGAACCGCCGAATGCCTATCCTGACCCATTACGTAACGCGCATCCTCGAACTGATGAAGCGCTACCCCGGGGTCATTGCGCTCGGTGGCTTCATCTCGGGGGTCTGCAGTTTCATTCTGGTCGACCGTCAACAAAGCCTGGCGACCTGGATTGCGGTGATCATGCTGGTCAGCTGGCTCTGGCTGATGCTGGAAAACAGCCTGACCGAGCTGTTCACCAAGGTCTTCAAGCGTGAGATCCCGCAGCCGCTGTTGCGCTATGCGACGCAGATGATCCATCAGGAAAGTCTGTTCTTCGTCTTGCCGTTCTTTTTCATCACCACCACCTGGAACAGCGGGCAACTGGTGTTCACCGGACTGCTCGGGGCTGCGGCGCTGGTTTCGATCACCGATCCGCTGTATTACAAATGGCTGGCACCGCGTCGCTGGTTGTTTCTGGCGATGCATACGCTGACGCTGTTTGCCGCGCTGCTGACCGCATTGCCGATCATCCTGAACCTGACCACCGCCCAGAGTTTCAAACTGGCTCTTGGCACCGCGATGCTGCTGTCTTTCCCAAGCCTGGCGTCGATCTTTCCGATTCGTACGATCCGCGGCGGCCTGAGCGTGCTCAGCATCACCCTGGCCATCGGCTGCGCCGGCTGGTTGCTGCGTTCCTGGGTGCCGCCGGCCACGTTGTGGATGACACAAGTGGCAATCAGCACACAACTACAAGACCGTACACCCGGCGACAGCCACAATGAAGTCAGCGTTGCCCAACTGCGCCCTGATGGTCTTTACGCCTACACCGCGATCAACGCCCCGCGCGGGCTCGACGAGCGGATTTATCACGTCTGGCAGTTCAACGGCAAAGAGGTCGACCGCATCGCACTGGATATCCACGGCGGGCGCAAGGAAGGCTACCGGGCCTGGAGCCATAAACAGAACTTCCCCGGCAACCCGGCAGGCGACTGGCAAGTGCGGGTACTGACCGAAGACGGTCAGGTGATCGGCGTACTGCGCTTTGAGGTGACCGACGCCAGTCAAAACGGCACGACGCCGAGCGAGGCAAAATAACCGGGATCATGCTATTACGTAGCACTGCGTATCGGTAGAACAAGCACGGAGATTATGAGCAGCACAATTGCCGGCAATGCCCAACTCGATACTTCGAACACCCCTGCGCGGTTGCGGGTCACGGGTGACTGGACGCTTGTCCATTACGCCGACCTCAAACGCCTGAGTCACACACTCAAAGGCCAGTACGACGACCGAACCCCCATCGACCTCAACGGCCTCGGCGCGCTCGACACCGCCGGCGCCTCGCTGCTGGTCGAGCTGCTCGGTGCCGAGCGCCTCGGCAAGTCTGCTGAACACCCCGATTGCAGCCTGTCCGCAGCCGACCGTGCGCTGCTGCAAACCGTCTATTGCTCGCTGTCCGACTTCTGCGTCCCCGTCAAAGAGCCCGAAATCAGTGTCGGCATTCAACTGCTGACCCGCATCGGGCGCGCGGTGGATGCGGTCTGGCAGGACACGCTGCAACTGTTGGGGTTTGTCGGGCTGATTCTGGAAACCATCGCTCGCAGCCTGTTTCGCCCCAAACGCTGGCGGATCACGCCGATGGTCGCGCACATCGAACAAACCGGCCTCGACGCCGCGCCCATCGTCGCCTTGCTGACCTTCATGGTGGGCGCGGTAGTGGCCTTCCTCGGTGCCACGGTACTCGCCAGTTTTGGTGCGAGCATTTTTACCGTAGACCTGGTGGCATTCTCGTTCCTGCGTGAGTTTGGTGTGCTGCTGACCGCGATCCTGATGGCCGGGCGCACTGCCAGTGCCTTTACCGCACAAATCGGCTCGATGAAGGCCAACGAAGAAATCGACGCGATCCGCACCTTGGGCCTCGACCCGATGGAGCTGCTGGTGGTGCCACGGGTGTTGGCGTTGCTGGTGGCGCTGCCGATGCTGACCTTCCTGGCAATGCTCTCGGGGATTGTCGGTGGCGGGGTGGTCTGTGCGATCTCACTGGGTATCTCGCCGGCGATGTTCCTGTCTTTGCTGCAATCGGACATCGGCGTTCAACATTTTCTGGTCGGCATGGTCAAAGCACCGATCTTCGCTTTTTTGATCGCCTCCATTGGCTGTCTGGAAGGCTTCAAGGTCAGTGGCAGCGCTGAATCCGTTGGCGCCCACACCACGTCCAGCGTGGTGCAGTCGATTTTCGTGGTGATCGTGCTCGATGCGGTCGCCGCGTTGTTCTTTATGGAGATGGGCTGGTGAGTCGTTTACCCCGTGCGCCCTCAGAGGCGGTGATCGAAGTCCGTGGGCTGTGCAATCGCTTCGGCCGCCAAAGCGTGCATGAAAACCTCGACCTGGATTTGTACAAGGGCGAGATTCTCGCCGTGGTCGGCGGCTCAGGCAGCGGCAAATCGGTGTTGCTGCGCAGCATCGTTGGCCTGCGCCAGCCCAGCGAAGGCATGGTGAAGGTGTTTGGCAAAAACCTGCCGAGCCTGACGGAGCATGAACGCTCACTGGTCGAGCGGCGCTTCGGCGTGTTGTTTCAGAAGGGCGCGCTGTTCTCTTCGCTGACCGTGACCGAAAACGTCGCCTTGCCATTGATCGAGCACGCCGGCCTGACCCGCAACGACGCCGAGCATCTGGCGGCGGTCAAACTGGCCTTGGCTGGCCTGCCGCTGTCGGCTGCCGACAAGTACCCGGCCTCGTTGTCCGGCGGCATGATCAAACGCGCAGCACTGGCCCGCGCCCTGGCGCTGGACCCGGACATCCTGTTCCTCGATGAGCCGACCGCCGGCCTCGATCCGATCGGCGCTGCGGCGTTCGATCAACTGATCCTGACGCTGCGCGATTCATTGGGATTGAGCGTTTTCCTGGTCACCCACGACCTCGATACGCTGTACACCATCACCGACCGGGTCGCGGTGCTGGCGCAGAAAAAAGTACTGGTGGCCGACACCATCGACACCGTGTCGGAAACCGACGACGCGTGGATTCACGAATACTTCCACGGCCCACGCGGCCGCGCGGCGCTTTCGGCCGCTTCACAGCTTAACGAGGTATGACATGGAAACCCGAGCCCACCATGTATTGATCGGCCTGTTCACCGTATTGGTGGTGGCCGGTGCGTTGCTGTTCGGCCTGTGGCTGGCCAAGTCCAGCGTCGACAGCGAGTTCAAGGATTATGAGGTCGTCTTCAACGAGGCGGTCAGCGGCCTGTCCAAAGGCAGTCCAGTGCAGTACAGCGGGATCAAGGTCGGCGATGTAGTGAGTTTGCGCCTCGACCCCAAAGACCCGCGCCGGGTATTGGCGCGGATTCGCCTGGGTGGCGAAACCCCGATCAAGGAAGACACCCAGGCGAAACTGGCGCTGACCGGGATTACCGGCACCTCGATCATCCAGCTCAGCGGGGGTACGCCGCAAAGCCCCGAGCTGCGTGGCAAGGACGGCAATCTGCCGGAGATCGTTGCCTCGCCTTCGCCCATCTCACGATTGCTGAACAACAGTGATGACCTGATCAGCAGCGTCAACCTGTTGCTGCATAGCGCCAACCAGATGATGTCGCCGGAAAACGTCGACCGCTTGGGCAAAACCCTCGAGAACCTGGAGCAAACCACCGGAAGCATCGCCGAGCAGCGCGGGGATCTTAGCCAGGCCATGCAGCAACTGGCCTCGGTAGGCAAACAGGCCAGCGCCACCCTTGAGCAGACTTCTGCGTTGATGCGTAACGCCAACGGTATGCTCAACGATCAAGGTAAACAGATGGTCGGCAGTGCCGAGCAGGCCATGAAATCGCTGGAGCAGAGCTCAGCGACCATCAACAACTTGCTGACCGACAATCAGGATGCGCTGAATAACGGCATGCAGGGGCTCAACAGTCTGGCCCCGGCCATACGTGAGTTACGCGACACCCTGAGTTCGTTACGTGCCATCTCTCGTCGCCTGGATTCCAACCCCAGTGGTTACTTGCTGGGCGGCGACAAGGATAAGGAGTTCACGCCATGACACCCGTCTCCCGCACCTTTGCGCACTGCGCGCTGTTGGCAAGTTTCGCGCTGACCAGTGCCTGCTCGATTTTACCCAAGGCTGACCCCCAGGATGTCTACCGTCTGCCTGCCACGCCGAACGCCGCGTCATCGATGCACGCCAACCCGGTGCCGTGGTCGCTACGTCTGTCTAAACCCCAGGCCAGCGACGTGCTCAACAGTGCAAAAATCGCCGTAATCCCTCAAGGCGACCTGATCAGCAGCTACAAGGCTTCGCGCTGGAGCGATCCGACGCCGACCCTGCTGCGCAATCGGCTGCTCGCCGGGTTTGCACAGGACGGCCGCGTACAGCGGCTCAGCACCGACGACAGCAACTTGCAGACGGATCTGGAACTGAGCGGGAACCTGCAAACGTTCCAGACGGAGTATCAAGGCAACACCGCGCAAGTGGTCATTAGCCTGGATGCGCTACTGGTGCGTGGCAATGACCAGCGGATCCTCGCCAGCCGCCGCTTCGAAGTGCGCCAGCCATTGAGCGATGTAAAAGTACCTGCAGTGGTGACCGGGTTTGGTCAGGCCAGTGACACGCTCACGGCGCAGGTGATTGCGTGGACGGTAGAGCAGGGGCAAAAGACCGCGACCATGAAACCCTGAGGTCCATGTGGGAGCGAGCCTGCTCGCGATGAGGGCATGACAGTAAAAACAATACTGACTGACCCACCGCTATCGCGAGCAGGCTCGCTCCCACAGGTTTTTCTGGCTCAGCCGAAGAACCAGTAGCAAACCCCGATCGCCCCCAGCACCCCGGCGAGTTCCGCCAGCAGTGCGCAACCCACGGCATGGCGCGCACGCTGAATGCTCACCGCTCCAAAGTACACCGCCAGTACATAGAACGTGGTTTCGGTACTGCCCTGAATAGTCGCAGCCACCAGCGCCGGGAAGCTGTCGACGCCTTGAGTCTTCATGGTTTCGATCAGCATCGCCCGTGCAGCGCTGCCGGAGAACGGCTTGACCATCGCGGTCGGCAGGGCATCGACGAAACGCGTGTCCCATCCGGCCCACTGCACCAGATGGCGAATCCCGTCCAGACCGAAGTCCAGTGCCCCGGACGCGCGCAATACGCCCACTGCGCACAGCATCGCGACCAGATACGGCAGCAGGTTCTTGGCGACATCAAAGCCTTCCTTGGCACCTTCGACGAACGCTTCGTAGACCTTGACCTTGCGCAGCGCGCCAATCACCAGAAACAGCATGATCATCCCGAACATCGTCAGGTTGCCGAGGATCGATGACAGGCTCGCCAGGGCAGTGGCTGAGAGCGCCGTCAACAGGGCCATGAASCCGCCCAGCAGCAGCGCACCCGGAATCAGATAGGCCAGCACCACCGGGTCCCACAGTCGCAGGCGCTGCATGAACGATACCGACAGCAAACCGACGATGGTTGAACAACTGGTCGCCAGCAAAATCGGCAGGAACACCAGCGTAGGGTCGGCCGCACCTTGCTGGGCGCGGTACATGAAGATAGTCACGGGCAGCAGGGTCAGGGACGAGGCGTTAAGCACCAGGAACAGGATTTGTGCATTGCTTGCGACCGTGGTGCTGGGATTGAGCTCCTGCAACGCACGCATCGCCTTGAGACCAATCGGCGTAGCGGCATTGTCAAGCCCCAGGGTGTTGGCAGCAAAGTTCAGAGTGATCAGGCCGATGGCCGGATGACCCGCCGGCACTTCGGGCATCAGGCGCAGGAACAGCGGGCCCAGCGCCTTGGCCAGCCAGTCGACGATCCCGGCTTTTTCAGCGATCCGCAGAAAGCCCAGCCAGAGGGTCAGGGTGCCGAACAGCAATACCATGACGTCGACCGACAGCTTGGCCATGGCGAAGATGCTTTCCACCATCGTCGCAAAGATCCCGGCATTACCGCCGATCAGCCACTGCGCGAGTGCCGAAACGGCCGCCACGACGAAAAAGCCAAGCCACAGGCCATTGAGCATCAGTCAAATCCCCCAGAAGATGCCGCGAATGATAGCGGGGTGGGCAGAAACGACAAACCCCGGATTTCTCCGGGGTTTGTGTGTGAGGACTGATGCAGTTCACTGTGGGAGCGAGTCTGCTCGCGATGACTGACTGCTAGACAACATTTATATCAACTGATCAACCGCTATCGCGAGCAGGCTCGCTCCCACAAAAAGGTCAGACTTCACTCAGTTATTGGAAGCCTCGCCAGCCGGCAGCTTCTCTTTGCTGCGCCAGTGCGGCAGGGAGTTCCAGTAGCGCTGGCCCTTGGCGTCGTCGTACATGCCTTCCCAACGGGAAATGACCAGTACGGCCAGGGCGTTGCCGATCACGTTCAGTGCGGTACGGGCCATGTCCATGATGCGGTCGACACCGGCGATGAACGCCAGGCCTTCCAATGGAATACCGACACTGCCCAGCGTTGCCAACAGGACCACAAACGACACGCCCGGCACGCCGGCGATACCTTTGGAGGTGACCATCAGGGTCAGTACCAGCAGCAACTGCTGGCTGATCGACAGGTCGATACCGTACAGCTGGGCAATGAAGATCGCCGCAATGCTCTGGTACAGAGTCGAACCGTCGAGGTTGAACGAGTAACCGGTTGGCACCACGAAGCTGCAAATGGCTTTCGGTGCACCGTAGGCTTCCATCTTCTCGATCACGCGCGGCAACACGGTTTCGGAGCTCGCGGTGGAGTAGGCCAGCACCAGCTCATCCTTGAAGATGCGCATCAGCTTGATGACCGAGAAACCGAACAGGCGAGCAACCAGCCCCAACACCACGAAGGCAAAGAAGGCGATGGCGACGTAAACCAGGATCACCAGTTTGGCCAGCGGCAGCAGGGAAGCGAAACCGAAGTTGGCCACGGTCACTGCGATCAGTGCGAACACGCCGATCGGGGCGTAGTTCATGATCATGTGAGTGACCTTGAACATGCTTTCCGAGACGCCCTGGAACATCTTCACCAGCGGCTCGCGCAGGTCCGATTGCAGGCTCGACAGACCAAGACCGAACAACACCGAGAAGAAGATGATCGGCAGCATCTCGCCACGCGCCATGGCGGCAAAGATGTTCGATGGAATCAGGTTGAGGATGGTTTCGATGAACGCGTGTTCATGCTGAACCTCGGCCGCAGTCGCCTGGTACTTGGAGATATCCACAGTACCCAGGGTGCTCATGTCGATGCCGGAACCCGGGTGGAACACGTTGGCCAGCACCAGACCGACCAGAATGGCGATGGTGGTGACGATTTCAAAGTAAATGATGGTCTTGAGACCAATGCGCCCGAGCTTCTTCGCATCGCCCACACCGGCAATGCCGACGACCAGCGAAGAGATCACGATCGGGATCACGATCATCTTGATCAGACGGATAAAGATATCGCCCGCCGGTTGCAGGACGTTACTGATCCACCAGGCTTTTTCCGCACTGAAGTGGTTGAGCAACGCACCAATTGCAATGCCCAGCACCAGACCGATGAGGATCTGCCAGGCGAGGCTCAGCTTTGCCTTCTTCATATCATTACCCTTTTCTTATAAATGGACTCGGGAAGATGCACAAACTGGAACGCCCAATAGCGGAAAAGTCTGTGCATCTGCCCCCGGATAAGGTCGCCGGGAGCGCGTAATTACGGCTCTCTGGCAGATAAAAAAGGCGCAACTATTCCGATGCACAGGAGCGACGTCTAATGCCGTAAACGACTACCCTATGCCGAATCGGCATGAGACATTTCAAACCAAATCGCCGTCCCAACCGGTTCGAATACGACATTTCGGCAGGCATAAGTGCCGTGAACCGGCCATCGCAGAGGAGATTGATCGTTTTTTGAGCAGCTGAATATGGATAAAAACCAGGGAAAAATCCTACGTGCCGTAGTGAAAAGGGAGCAGGAATCATCGCCAAATTTCTCGATATACGGTCGTCCGGTAACACTGCGAAATGCTTTGTGAAGAACGCTGATGGTTTTTTGCCAGCTGGCGCAGCGATAAAAAATCGCTGGGAAGCTCTAGGGCGACGCTTTGCACATATAAGCGCGCCGCAGATTTGTCACGTCATGAATGACGGTCAAATACGCGGCGCTGCTTGTCCTGACCCGGCCCTTGCGCGGGTACTCCCTGTACCCGTAGGTCACTCCAATCCTGAAGCAATCAGAACGTCCCGGCCCCTTGGCCATGCGCCCACCCTCCTCGGGTGGGTGCAGAGGAAAGAGGTATGGCTGACCTCCTTCTGTTTATCAAACCCGATACCCGTTCGGGTCTGCCTTCAAGCCAATGCCCACGATCATCCTCGACCACGACGGCCAAAGATGAACGAAGCAATAAACATCACCAGGAACACGACAAAGAGAATCTTGGCGATACCCGTGGCGGTGCCCGCGATACCACCGAAGCCCAGTACGGCAGCGACAATGGCAATAATCAAAAATGTAACTGCCCAGCTCAACATGGTGATTCTCCTTACGCTTCTATTTAGAGGTGCTGCTATTTCCGGCAAATGAACATCGCGTCAAGCCAGTTACCTAGAACACCCAACGGTCCTGACGCGGCGCCACGGCACCAGGTTCTGCCTGGTCCACACTCATCATTCGCATTGAGGCTGCATCAGCAGGCCGACTGCCCACTGCGCTGAAATGGGTTTGGGTCGAGTGATGAGTCGGCGCAATCGCTGCCTCTGGCTGCTGGCTTTGTTCCCAGCGCAAGAACTGCTGGCCGCCGATCAAGGTGATCAACAAGGCAAACACGGCAAACATCCCTTGCTGGATAGACAGTGGCGAGATACGCAATTGGGCGGCACGTTGGCGATTCATCCGAAACTCCTCCCACACTGGTGGTCATTGGTCTGGGGGCGCTCGTTCTTGAATGCCCCGCTTAACCAGACCATTGCAGCCTGCATGCCAGCTCCAACACCGAAATAAGCTCAATAAAATCAAATAGTTATTTTGATTAGCAAAGTGCATTCGGACGCATCCTGCACGATGGCCCGCAAAGGATCGTGCGTAATGCACGATCGATTTGCAGGAAATCAAAATTTTTTGGAATGTATGAAGGGATATAGATGTCAGAAAAAGAGGCGGGAAAACGCCGGAGCCGTCGCAGCAGAAGAAAAAACGATTTAAATCATATAGTTAGTATAACTTCGAACAGACAGCTACCCCATTCTGATGAGAAGCGCTCAGAATCAACCATGCAACTTGCCCGATTTTTCCGAGACTAAATTAAGAGTATTCATTTAAGGAGCGTAGGAAAAATGGAATCAGCCAACGAGCATCAAGGCCGCATTTTGCTGGTGGATGACGAATCCGCCATCCTGCGCACTTTTCGCTACTGCCTGGAAGACGAAGGCTATACCGTCGCCACCGCCAACAGCGCAGCCCAGGCCGACGCCTTATTGCAACGACAGGTCTTCGACCTGTGCTTCCTTGACCTGCGTCTGGGCGAAGACAACGGTCTCGACGTCCTGGCGCAAATGCGTGTGCAGGCGCCCTGGATGCGCGTAGTGATCGTCACCGCACACTCGGCCGTAGACACCGCCGTCGATGCGATCCAGGCCGGTGCCGCCGACTATCTGGTCAAACCTTGCAGCCCTGACCAATTGCGTCTGGCCACCGCCAAACAACTGGAAGTGCGCCAGCTCTCGGCACGCCTTGAAGCCCTCGAAGGCGAAGTCCGCAAGCCCAACGAAGGTCTGGATTCCCACAGCCCGGCGATGAAAGTCGTACTGGAAACCGCCCGCCAGGTCGCCAGCACCGATGCCAACATTCTGATACTCGGCGAATCCGGTACCGGTAAAGGCGAACTGGCCCGGGCCATTCACAGCTGGAGCAAACGCGCGAAGAAATCCTTCGTCACCATCAACTGCCCATCATTGACAACCGAGTTGATGGAAAGCGAACTCTTTGGCCACAGCCGCGGGGCGTTTACCGGTGCTAGCGAAAGTACCCTCGGCCGAGTCAGTCAGGCGGACGCAGGTACATTGTTTCTTGATGAAATCGGCGATTTCCCGCTGGCCTTGCAGCCCAAACTGCTGCGCTTCATTCAGGACAAGGAATACGAAAGGGTCGGCGACCCGGTGACCCGTCACGCCGATGTGCGAATCCTCGCCGCCACCAATCTCAATCTCGAAGACATGGTCCGCGATGGCCGTTTTCGCGAAGACTTGCTCTACCGGCTGAACGTCATCACCTTGCACCTGCCGCCACTACGCGAACGCGCCGAGGACATCCTGGCCCTGGCCGACCGCTTCCTGGCACGTTTCGTCAAGGAATACGCGCGGCCGGCTCGTGTCTTCAGCGACGAAGCTGGCGAGGCGCTGCTCGGCTATCGCTGGCCAGGCAACATCCGCGAACTGCGTAATGTGGTTGAACGAGCAAGCATCATTTGCCCACAGGAGCGAGTCGAGATCAGCCATTTGGGCATGGCCGAGCAAACCACCAGCAACACCCCCAGAATCGGTGCGGCGCTGAGCCTGGATGAATTGGAGAAAGCCCACATCGGCGCGGTACTGGCCAGCGCCGGCACTCTCGATCAAGCAGCCAAGACCCTGGGTATCGACGCCTCGACGCTGTACCGCAAACGCAAACAGTACAACCTGTGAGCAACACCTTATGAAGCTGGCGATGAAGTTGCGCACACGGCTGTTTCTGAGTATCTCGGCACTGATCACCGTGGCGTTGCTCGGCCTGATACTCGGGCTGGTCAGCGTGATGCAGATAGCCAGTCACCAGGAAGCGCTGATCCGCGACAACTTCATCACCCTGGATCTTGAACTCAAGCTGCGCCAGACCCTGGACGATCAGTTGATCAACATGCTCAGCATAAAGCCCGACCTTGAGGCACTGGAAACCTCGGAACGGCGCTACTTCGAGCTGCTGGATCAAGGCATCGAGCACGAAAACAGTTTCAATGGCGAGCATCGCGGCTTCGAGCAGGCCCGCACGGACTACCTGTCCTTTCTCAAGGCCTTCAGCCTCACGCAGGAACCGTCCGGCAAGCTCGCCGGCAATCGGGACCTCACCGAAAAGTTCAACGTGCTGCGCAACGGCCTTATTGCCGAACACAAACAGGCTCTGGACAACATCGACGAGACCCAGCGCAATGCCCGCGAACATGCACTGCTGATTGCCGGTTTGCTCGGATTGGTCGGGTTGGCGGTACTGCTCATCGGTTTCATCACCGCCCACGGCATCGCCCGGCGCTTCGGTGAGCCGATCGAAGCACTGGCCAAGGCCGCGGATAACATCGGCCAGGGTAACTTCGATGTCACCCTGCCGATTTCCCCGGCGGTGGAGCTGACCCAGCTCACCCGGCGCTTCGGGATCATGGCCGAAGCCTTGCGCGAGCATCAGGCAACCAATGTCGATGAACTGCTCGCCGGTCAGCAACGTTTGCAAGCCGTGCTCGACAGCATCGATGACGGTTTGCTGATGATTGATCGTCAGGGCCAACTGGAACACCTGAATCCGGTCGCACAGCGTCAGTTGGGCTGGGACGAAGACCGCCTCGGCCAAGGCCTGGGCACCGCGCTCCAACGGCCGGAGCTCGATGAACAACTACAAACGGTACTGCGCGGCGGAACACTGGAGCGTGCGCCTGAAGACCTGAGCATCGCAGTCGATGGCGAGTCGCGACTGTTGACCTACAGCCTGACGCCGGTCATTCATCCCCAGGGGCATATCCTCGGCGCCGTCATGGTGCTACACGATGTCACCGAGCAACGGGCCTTTGAACGGGTGCGCAGCGAGTTCGTACTGCGTGCCTCCCATGAGCTGCGTACACCGGTCACCGGCATGCACATGGCCTTCGGCCTGTTCCGCGAGCGCGTGCACTTTACCGAGGACTCTCGCGAAGCCGACCTGTTGAACACGGTGAATGAGGAAATGCAGCGTTTGATGCAGTTGATCAACGACCTGCTGAACTTCTCGCGTTATCAGAATGGTCTACAAAAACTCACCTTGGCGCCGTGCAACATCGATGACCTGCTGGAGCAAGCACAGGAGCGTTTCGCCGAGCGGGCCAATGAGCAAAGCATCGAGTTGCTGGTGGAAGTGCACACACCACTCCCGCGACTGCAGGCCGATCAGGCGCAACTCGACCGGGTGCTGGACAACCTGATCGACAACGCGCTGCGCCATACCAGCCACCATGGGCAGATACGCTTGCAGGCTCGCCGGCACGGCGAAAGGGTGATCGTCAGCGTCGAGGACAATGGCGAAGGCATCGCTTACGGCCAGCAGGGGCGGATTTTCGAACCCTTCGTTCAGGTCGGGCGCAAGAAGGGTGGTGCCGGGCTCGGCCTGGCACTGTGCAAGGAGATCGTGCAACTGCACGGCGGTCGCATGGGCGTATATTCCCGGCCGGGGCAGGGCACTCAGTTCTACATGGCATTGCCACTCTAAAGGGCGATCACGCCTCGTCATCCAGCCGCCGTGATGCCAACCGGCGACCTCGGGTGATCAGTTCAATGAACTGCCTCGCGGTCAAGGCATGGGCGAACAACCAGCCTTGGCCGTAATTCACCCCTTCACTGCTCAGCAACGTGGCCTGGGCTTCATGTTCGATACCTTCGGCAATCACCTTGAGCTGCAAGGCATGCGCCATGCGAATGATGTGCGGCGCCACGCCGCTGCTGGCGGCGTCATGACCCAGCGCATCAATGAAGGCCTTGTCGATTTTCAGGTAGTCCACCGGCAGGGTTTGCAGGTAAGCCAGGCTGCAATAACCGGTGCCAAAGTCGTCGATCAACACTTGATGCCCGGCATCGCGCAAGGCTTGCAGGTTCTCCCGCGCGACCACCACATCGATCAACCCGCGCTCGGTCACCTCAAACGCGATCTGCCGCGCAGCAACCTGGTGAATGGCCAGTAAGTGCGCCATGACCTGGCCGATCCGCGGCACCATGACGTCGCAGGCGGCCAGGTTGACCGAAATATACAACTGCGGGTTGGCGCGAAGTAACTTACCGAGCTGTTCAAGCAATCGCTGCAACACGAAGTCAGTGATCTGACGGATCTGCCCGGAGTCTTCCGCCATCGGAATAAACAGATCCGGACTGGTCAGCGTGCCGTCCGGCCGACGCCAGCGCAATAAGGCTTCGGCACCGACACAGTGACGGCTCTTGAGATCGAAGATCGGCTGATACAGGACCTGTAACTCACCACGCTTGAGGGCTCCCTGCAACTCACCGCCCAACGATTGCCGCTGGCGGGCCAGCAGAAACACCAAACCGCCAATGCTCAAGCCCAGCCCCAGACTGGCCGGCACCAGCCACCACCACAACGCGGGCAGGTGCGATATGGTTCGTGGACTGATCAACACCAGCTGATATTCGGGATTGTTGGTCGGCATGCGATAGATCAGTCGGGTTTTAGTGACCTGCAACGGTTCAGTGCTGAAGGGCAACCAAGGATCGCTGAGTGGCCAGGCTTGTGGCACGCCGAGAACCGGAATCGCCCGAGCGCCATGATCGACCACCACCAACAGGCTGCTGCCGGGTGTCAGATCAACCATGTCGGTCAAATGCCCTCGGGAGGTGGCGACGCGAAAATTACCGCGCCCCAACATCAGCGCCGCACGGTCTTCGTCGGGCTCGGTCGAGGTGTTGAGCCAATAACTGTAGGTCGGCCCTTTGATGTCCGGTGGTCGGATTGCCGAAAGCCCATCCTGCCGCGGTCGGCTCGAACAAAATTGCGTGCTATCGATATAGGCCGCTTCATATACGAAGCGGTAATTGAAACTGACCTGCTGCAAGGTCGCGATCATGTCTGCGTCGCAGCTACGCAACGGCTGCGCTTCGAGGTCATCGAGGCCTTCACGCAATTGGCCGAACAGTTGCTCCAGGCGCTCCAGGAAGCGTTCGCCCTGAGCATTCATCTGTTCGCTTTCGCGTTGCTGGACCTGCCGCAGCGCCACGCCCAGGCTACCGGCCAACAGCAAAGCCGCACTCAGGGCAGCCGCTAGTATCGCCAAAGACCAAGGGCGATAGAACCAACTGCGCAGGGTCTCGCTTGCGGCTGCCATCATTGAATATCCGAAGGATTACCAATGAGTTATAGCTACTGATCAGAAAATAGCCCTGACCGTCGGGCGGGCGTCATTATTCTGTCTGGTTGAGCACTTGCAGAATCGCGGCACTTTGCGCGTCTGGCGTACCGTCAAACCGTGAAGGTCGATAGTGCATCTGGAAGGCGGACAGCACATGCCGGGTGGCCACATCCAGCTCACCGGTCTGCGGCGTTGCATAGCCCAAACGTGCGAGCTCTTCCTGAAACCAGGTGATGCTCGGCAGTTGGGCTTCGAATAACGCTTGCTGACGCGCTACGGCCTGGGCATCGGGCCAGACCACCAGCCCTTCGTCGGCCAGACGCTTCCATGGGAACAACGGACCCGGGTCAAGCTTGCGCAGCGGCGCGATGTCGCTGTGACCAATGATGTTTCGCGGGTTGATGTTGTTGCGCTTGCTGATGTCCCTGATCAGGAAGATCAAAGACTGAACCTGCGCCTCGCTGTAGGGATACCAGACGCGCCCGGCAGGCGTATCGTGAAACCCCGGATTGACGATCTCGATGCCAATCGAGCTCGAGTTCAGCCAGGTCCGGCCCTGCCACTCGCTTTCCCCGGCATGCCAGGCCCGACGGCTTTCATCCACCAGTTTGAAAATAGTGGCGTTCTTGTCATCCCCCACCAGGTAATGGCTGCTGACGTCGCCGTGGGTCAACAGCGCCAACGAACGTTCCTGCGAGGCGGTGGTGTAATGCACCACAATAAACTGCACGCGATTGTCGAAATTCGCCGAAGGATGGCGGGTGTCGATTCGAGGGCCGCTGGCGCAACCCGCCAGGACCAGAAGTACCAAAAGCAGAGGAATCGATTTCATGGTCTGGGCAATACGCTGAGATGGCAATGCAACAGTGTAACGTACTGCCTTCTTCTGGACCGACATAGCCTGGCATTTAACCCATCGGATCATTGATCGTCAGCCCAGCTCCACTCGGTTTCGGCCGGCATTTTTCGCCCGGTAAAGCGCCTGATCAGCTCTTTTCAACACAAGATCGCTGTGTTCTCCCGCTTTGAACGCCGTCATTCCCATGGAAACCGTGATCGTCACGCGCTCACCCTTGAAATGAAACGGGCAGGCTTCGATAGCCGCGCGCAGGGTTTCTGCCAACCTGGCGCCGACCGCCAAAGGGGTATTGGGCACCAGCAAGACGAACTCCTCGCCACCGAAACGGGCAATGAAGTCCGTACCACGCAGGCGCTTGCGCAGCACGCTGGCAATGATCTTCAGCACTTTGTCGCCGGCCAGGTGACCGTAGTTATCGTTGATGCGTTTGAAGTGGTCGAGATCGAGCATCGCCAGCAACAGCGAGTTTCCGTGTTGCTGCCACTGCGCAATCTCATGCTCCAGACGCTCGCTCCAGGCCGCCCGGTTCGGTAAGCCGGTCAGCGGATCGACCAGGGCTTTCTGACGTTGTTCTTCAAGGTGCTCGCGGTAACCCTGAGCCTCCTGCTCCATGCTCGCGACTCGCTCGGCCAAGCCTTGCAGACGTGCCGCAACTTCCTGCTCACGCTCGTCGCGCTGTTTCTGGTGCTGATCCATGGTGCCGAGCAACCCTTCCAGATGGTTCTCCAGCACATGCTTGAGGCCCTCCAGATCGGCGGCGTCCTGCATACTGCTTTGCAAGCCATCGACCTGCTCACGGATCTGTGTGTCCATCTCCCGCGCAGCAGAGCGGTTGTCGGCATGGCCTTCGCTGGCCGCTTGCAGGTTGCTTTGGAAGGACTCCAATCGCTCATTGAGTTGCTTGAGATAAACCTCGAACTCATGCTGACCACTGTCAGTGATCGCCAGCATCAAAACCGCCAGATCATCGAGGATCGGCAGCAATTCGTACCAATTCAAGCCATTTTGCAGCCGATCGCGCATCGCCTCGGCTTGCGGACGGTGACGCTCGGGCAGCGACAAATCGTCCAGCAGCCCCAGCAAGGTACTTTCGATATGCCTGGCCACCGAGCTGTAGGACGGTTCCGGCGAGTCGGGCAGCGCGTAAAGAACATCCTGCTCAGGTTGCTCCGGGTCCAGAGCAGCCAAGGCTTCTGCCATCGGGTGAGGAACGCCATCGATTAACGGCGAAGTGTCATTCCCATCTCGAGGGACGTTGGACGTCAGCTCGTCGGGATTGATCGCCATTGAATCAGTAGTTGGCGCCTGGTCGGGTGCCGGGAATATCTGCGGTTCTTCCGGCGTATCCACATCCGGTAGATCCTGTTCTGCCACCAGCGCTTTGGTACGCGCAGCTTCGACGGCCAGCACAGGAGGAACAAAAGCCAGCACGTCTGATGATGGCTTTGCTTCTTCCGGCGGTTGAGCTGCCACCGGCACCGAGTCTGCAATCACCGCGTGCGGCACTGGCACGGCGGGTGCCGGGTCCTCCTGCACTGCGGGTGTAATAACCCGGATCGGCAACGGCGCGCTAGATTCATGCGCCCGCTCAGGCGTCGCCTCCGCGACAGGTGCCGACACGTGCTCAACAGGACCCGGAGCAGGCGCTTCGTGTTGCAGCACTCCGGCCTCTGAAGCCTGAGCATCCGCGTCTCTGCCACCAAACAAACGTTGCAGTAAACCTGGGCGGCTTGGCTCGGCAGGGTTGTCCAGCAGGCTCAGCGCCTGACCTTGCAGACCACTGAGCTCTCCGAGCAGCAGGGGAATTTCACGTGCCTGGCCGACCCGTCCGTCGAGCTTCTTGGCAAACGTCTTGAGCGGACGACTGACCTCGCGCGGCAACGGCAAGGCCTGGAGCTGACTGACCAGCGCGGTCAACGCAGCGCTGACTTGATTGACCCGGGTCTCGCGCCGCTGCTCGGAGTCGAGCACCGCTTTCTCCAGGCGTGGCAGCAATGCTGCCAACCCTGCATCCATGTCATCGGTGCGGATGACTTCACGCATTTCCTTCATGCACTGGTCAACCGCACGGTCGGTGCCCTCAGCCGCCAGCGTACTGCGCACCAAGCCGCGACGCAGCAAGTCGAGGCGGGCATCCCAGCGACGCTCGAGCTTTTCCTGCTGTTCGATACTTTTGAGGTATTTCTCTTTCCAGCGCTGTGCTTCGTCGCTCATTCAGGGGTTCCGCGAAGGGCAGGACTCAACGCGGGCAATGCATCGACCGTGAGCGAACTCGGCAGACGAATCTCTACCGCGACCGGCAGGTGATCGGAAATCGGTTGCGCCAGCACTTCGACCCGCTCGAGGGTCAGCGTAGGGCTGAGCAGAATATGGTCAAGACAGCGTTGCGGGCGCCAGCTGGGAAAAGTCGCTTCGACTTGCGGCGCGAGCAGCCCCAGATCTCGCAGAGGAGAAGTTTGCAGCAGGTCACTGGCGTGGGTGTTCATGTCGCCCATCAGTACCTGATGCTTGTAGTCGCCGATCAATTCACGAATGTAGGCCAACTGCATCGTCCTCACGCGCGCGCCCAGCGCGAGGTGCATCATCACGACCACCAGCGCATCAGCCCCCTCACCGAACCGCACAAGTATCGCACCACGGCCCTTGGGCCCGGGCAGCGGGTGATCTTCAATCGCCCATGGGCGCAATCGACTGAGCACGCCATTGCTGTGCTGGGCGAGGCGGCCCAGGTTGCGATTGAGTTGTTGATACCAGTAGGGGAAGGCGCCGAGCTGGGCCAGGTGTTCGACTTGATTGACGTAGCCCGACCGCAGGCTGCCGCCATCGGCCTCCTGCAAAGCGACCAGATCGTAGTCGCCCAGCAGATTGCCGATTTTCTGCAGGTTATCCGCTCGCCCGGTATGCGGCAGCAAATGCTGCCAGCTACGGGTCAGGTAATGCCGATAACGCTCGGTACTGATACCGACCTGGATGTTGAAACTGAGCAAACGCAGACGGCTGTCTGCGGGCAAGCCCGAGGACTCCAGATGATGCTCGTTGACCTGCGGATCATGCAGACCAACGAGACGTTCAGTACCCCAGCGGCGCATGGCGTGCGCCGCTTACTTAGCGGCGCGCTCCTTGGCGATCAGTTGATCGGCCACGCTCAAGGTGCCTTCAGGACCACCGGCAGTGCCCAGATCGAAGCGGTATTTGCCGTTCACGACCATGGTCGGTACGCCAGAGATCTGATAGGCCTGAGCCTTTTTCTTGGCCTCTTCAACTTTGCCTTTGACGGCGAACGAGTTGTAGGTGCTCAGGAACTTCTCCTTGTCGACGCCTTCGCCGGCCAGGAACTCAGCCATTTCTTCCGGGGTAGCGAGCTTCTTGCCACCGTGGATCGCTTCGAAGACGGCTTTGTGGACCTTGTGTTCCACGCCCATCGCTTCCAGGGTGATGTACAACTGGCCGTGAACGTTCCAGATACCGCCGAACATGGCCGGAATACGCACGAAGTTCACGTCGGCAGGCAGTTTTTCAACCCAGGGATTGATGGTCGGCTCGAATGCATAGCAGTGCGGGCAGCCATACCAGAACAGTTCCACGACTTCGATCTTGCCAGGCACAGCCACCGGAACGGCGCTGCCCAATTCAACATATTGTTTACCGGCTTCAAGCGGTTCGGCAGCTTGGGCGGTCATGCCGAACAGGCTGGCAGTGACGAGTGCGGCGCTGAGAATCAGATTACGCATGCTTTACTCCTGAACAAATTGGGTCGCCTCGCGCAACCTGCTTTCTGGCAGATCATGGCGGGCATTAGTGCTCTAGTGTAACGGCAGCGGCCACAAAAAAGGGCGGCCGAAGCCACCCTTTTTATGTTTGCATCGAAGGATTAATCGAGCGTTAACATTGCGCGAGATCAACACCTTGCGCAGCGCCCGCTCAACCAGCCTTAGTGCAGGCCCTGAATGTAGCTGGACACCGCTTCGATATCCTTGTTGCTCAATTTTGCAGCAATGCTCTGCATGATTTTCGTGTCGCCGTCGTTGGTACGGTTACCTTCACGGAAATCGGTCAGCTGCTTGGCGATGTATTGAGCGTGCTGGCCGCCCAGATGCGGGAAGGCAGCAGCGGCGTTACCCGCACCATTAGGCGAGTGGCAACCGGTGCAAGACGGCATGCCCTGGTCCAGTTTGCCGCCACGGAACAACTCTTCACCGTGAGCCACGACTTTAGGATCTGCTGCGCCGACGCTGCCCTTCTGGCTGGAGAAGTAGGCAGCAAGGTCAGCCAGGTCCTGATCGCTCAGGTTGGTCAGCAGGCCGGTCATCTCCAGAACGGTGCGCTTGCCCGACTTGATGTCGTGCAGTTGCTTGTTCAGGTAACGCTCACCCTGACCCGCCAGTTTTGGAAAGTTTGGCGCCATGCTATTGCCATCCGGGCCATGACAGGCGCCACATACTGCGGCTTTCGCCTGACCAGCAGTCGCATCGCCTGCAGCATGGGCTATGCCGGAGATCCCCAGGGTCAACAGCAGACTCACGATCAATTTGTTCATCAGCTAATCCAACTACGGCTAAGGGTTAAAGAGTTATGGACCGGGATCACTCGTTCATCCACTGGATGATTGCTCGGTAATCCTCGGCACTGCAGTCCATGCACAAACCACGCGGCGGCATCGCCTTGAAACCCTGGGTCACGTGTTGCACCAGCGTCTCCATACCTTGCGCCAGTCTTGGCGCCCAAGCTTCCTTATCGCCCTTTTGAGGCGCCGTTGGGAGTTGGCCGGAATGACAGGCTCCACAAACACGGTTGTACACGGCTTCCGGATCCTGTGTAGCCTGAGCGCTGTAAAGCGGCATCAAGACACCGGCAGCTAGCAGCCATTTCGTCATAAAACGACCTTTTCAGGGTTGAGAGCGTGCTGCGTTCTAGTGCGCAATCAAGGTTAATCGCTCTCGTGAACTTCATCCTACGCCGGGACAAAGCGCACACAAAATCTGCGGCATTATATACTGGCGTCACTGAAACGGAAACGACGCTGCTCTTTGCGACCAATCTCGGCACCGCCCACATCGGAAATCCCATGCAACTCAAGAACCCCATCCTCGGCCTGTGCCAACAGTCCACCTTCATGCTCAGCGCCGCCAAAGTCGACCAATGTCCTGACGACGAAGGCTTTGAAGTGGCCTTTGCCGGGCGTTCCAACGCTGGTAAATCCAGCGCCCTGAACACCTTGACTCACGCCAGCCTGGCGCGCACCTCGAAAACACCAGGTCGCACGCAACTCTTGAACTTCTTCAAGCTAGACGATGAACGCCGTCTGGTCGACCTGCCGGGTTACGGTTACGCAAAAGTACCCATCCCGCTGAAGCAGCACTGGCAGCGCCACCTGGAAGCCTATCTGGGCAGCCGCGAAAGCCTGAAGGGCCTGATTCTGATGATGGACATCCGTCATCCAATGACCGACTTCGACCTGCTGATGCTCGACTGGGCCGTGGCCAGCGGCATGCCGATGCACATTCTGCTGACCAAGGCCGACAAACTGACCTACGGCGCGGCGAAGAACACCTTGCTCAAAGTTCAGGCAGAAATCCGTAAAGGCTGGGGCGAAACCGTGACCATCCAGCTGTTCTCCGCACCAAAACGCCTCGGCCTCGAAGACGCCTACACCGTATTGGCGAACTGGATGGAACTGGCCGACAAAGGCACCGAGACAGAAGCTCAATAAGCTTTTGGGGATATCCGAGATACGGAAAACTGTCTGTGGGACGGTCAGGCAAGGCAAAAACACGGCTCGAAACGGCCGGGGTCGCGCTCGACTTTAGGGACCTAAATGAGCATTTCGAGCCGTGTTTTTAACGCAGCATGGCCGTTCCACAGCCAGTTTTTGGGCAAAAAAAAACCCGAATTTCGTATGGGGAGAGAGAAATTCGGGGTCTAAGTTTCCGGACCGCTAGGGCGGGGTCCAGATATCTGCCAACACTTAACACAACATAGGAGCATCGAAGGGCTTCACCACCCATTCAGTTACTGTGAGTGGCGGTTCACGGATTTAGTTCCGGTTAATTTCAAAACCTATTGGGAATAACCCCAAGAATTTTCCGAACTAAGAGCCCTTCGCCAGTGACGTGCCGCGACACTACGTCGCGGCGCCATCCACCAAGAAAGCGCCTCACACCGGCTTAGTGCGCCTCATCCCAGTTGTTTCCAACGCCGACTTCCACCAAAAGCGGCACATCCAGGGTCGCTGCGCCGCTCATGTGAACGCGAACTTCCTCACGAACCTGGTCGACCAGGTCTTCGCGAACCTCAAGCACCAATTCATCGTGCACCTGCAGAATCACTTTGGCGTCCAGACCCGAGGTCGTCAGCCAGTTATCCACCGCCACCATGGCCTTCTTGATGATATCCGCCGCAGTGCCTTGCATCGGCGCGTTGATCGCCGTGCGCTCGGCGCCTTTGCGCAGGGCCGGATTTTTCGCGTTGATGTCCGGCAGGTAGAGGCGACGACCGAATATGGTTTCGACGAAACCCTGCTCGGCCGCCTGGGCGCGGGTGCGCTCCATGTACTCGAGCACACCTGGATAGCGGGCGAAATAACGGTCGATATAGGCTTGGGACTGTTTACGGTCGACACCGATCTGCTTGGCCAGGCCAAACGCGCTCATGCCGTAGATCAGGCCGAAGTTGATCGCCTTGGCACTGCGCCGCTGATCGGTGGTGACGTCCGCCAGTTCAACCCCGAACACTTCGGCAGCGGTGGCCTTGTGCACGTCCAGATCATTGCGGAAGGCATGCAACAGCCCTTCGTCCTTGGCCAGGTGGGCCATGATCCGCAGTTCGATCTGCGAATAGTCCGCCGCCAACAGCTTGTAGCCTTTGGGCGCGATAAACGCCTGACGTATCCGTCGACCTTCGGCGGTACGAATCGGAATGTTCTGCAGGTTTGGATCGCTGGAAGACAAGCGACCGGTCGCTGCCACCGCTTGATGGTAGGACGTATGAATCCGCCCGGTACGCGGGTTGATCTGCTCGGGCAGACGGTCGGTGTAGGTGCTTTTCAGCTTGCTCAAGGAACGGTACTGCATCAGCACCTTGGGCAGTGGGTAATCCTGCTCGGCCAGTTCCGCCAGCACCGCTTCGGCGGTCGAAGCCTGGCCCTTGGCGGTTTTGCTGAGAATCGGCAGCCCGAGTTTTTCATAGAGGATCACGCCCAATTGCTTCGGCGAACCGAGGTTGAACTCCTCACCGGCAATGGCGAACGCCTCACGCTCCAGCGCGACCAGCTTATCGCCCAGTTCAACGCTCTGGATGCCCAGCAGGTTGGCATCGACCAACGCGCCCTGGCGCTCGATACGCGCCAACACCGGCACCAGCGGCATCTCGATTTCGCTGAGGACTTTGCTCAGACTTGGAATGGCGTCGAGTTTTTCATGCAGGGTCTGGTGCAGGCGCAGCGTCACATCGGCGTCTTCGGCGGCGTATGGCCCGGCCAGCTCCAGCGAAATCTGGTCGAAGGTCAGTTGCTTGACGCCCTTGCCCGCGATGTCCTGGAAGCTGGTGGTGGTGTAGCCCAAATACTTGAGCGCCAGGCTGTCCATGTCGTGACGGGTCGCGGTCGAATCCAGCACGTAGGACTCGAGCATGGTGTCGAAGGCGATGCCTTGCACCATGATGCCGCAGCTCTGATCACCACCGATGGCGCAGTTGGCCAGAATGTTCATGTCGAACTTGGCGTGCTGGCCGACCTTGAGTTTGCTCGGGTCTTCCAGAATCGGTTTCAGCGCGCGCAACACCGTGTCGCGATCCAGTTGATCCGGCACGCCCATGTAGGAATGGGTCAATGGGATGTAGGCCGCTTCGTTGGCCTGCACAGCGAACGACAACCCGACAAGTTGCGCTTGCTGCGCATCGACGCCCGTGGTTTCGGTGTCGAAGGCGAACAGCGTGGCGTTTTGCAGCTTCTTCAGCCAGACGTCGAAATCTGCCTGGGTGAGGACCGTGGTGTAGTGGGGACCATCGCTATCGGCTACGGCTTCTTCAACCGCCGCGACCACTTCCTGGCCCGCTCGCTTGGCATCACGCTGAACTTCCTCGAACCAGCTCTTGAACTCGAGCAGGGTATAGAGCTCGGCGAGCTTTTCACGGTCCGGCTCGCGCAGGTGCAAGTCATCAAGACCAATCTCCAGCGGCACGTCGACCTTGATGGTCGCCAGTTGATAGGAGAGAAACGCCATCTCCTTGTGCTCTTCAAGCTTGGCCGGCAGCGTTTTGGCGCCACGAATCGGCAACGTCGGGACGATATCGAGCTGCGCATAGAGCTCGGTCAGGCCGCCGTTCACACCCACCAGCAGACCAGACGCCGTCTTCGGGCCAATGCCCGGCACGCCTGGAATGTTGTCGGAAGAGTCGCCCATCAGCGCCAGGTAATCGATGATCTGCTCGGGAGCGACGCCGAATTTCTCCTTCACGCCAGCCACGTCCATCGCGCTACCGGTCATGGTATTGACCAAGGTAATGTGCCCGTCGACCAGCTGCGCCATGTCTTTGTCGCCGGTAGAAATCACCACCGGGCGGTCAGCGGCCGCACTGCTGCGGGCCAGCGTACCGATCACGTCATCGGCCTCAACGCCGTCGACGCACAGCAACGGAAAGCCCAGGGCGATCACGCTTGCATGCAATGGCTCGATCTGCACACGCATGTCGTCGGGCATGCTGGGGCGATTGGCTTTGTACTCGGCGTACAGGTCATCGCGAAACGTCCCACCCTTGGCGTCGAATACCACGGCGAACGGGCTGTCCGGGTACTGCTTGCGCAGACTCTTGAGCATGTTCAGCACGCCCTTGACCGCGCCGGTCGGCAGGCCTTTGGACGTGGTCAACGGTGGCAGCGCATGAAAGGCGCGGTACAGATAAGAAGAACCGTCCACCAGGACGAGGGGGGCTTGGCTCATGAGCAGGATCAACCTTTTCGGCGGGTCCGGCGCTAGAATAGCGGGACCGTTGACGACAAAGGGACAAGGTTATCATGCGCTCACTCAATCGCTTGTTACTGGCGGGCTTCTTTGCACTCACTCCCCTGGCCGTCATGGCAGCCAATGATGCACCGACGCCGGAACCGGAAGTCACCATCCACACTGAGGGCGACAAAGTCATTCAGGAGTACCGTCAGAACGGCTTCGTGTACGCGATCAAGGTCACACCGAAGGGCGGAAAACCGTACTTTCTGATACGTGCGGACGGAACGGAGGCAAACTATATCCGCTCGGATCAGCCGAATATGCTGATTCCGGCGTGGGAAATTTTTACGTGGAAGTAGTTTCTTAACTTTAATCGGCGCCGGCTCAACCGCGGCGCCCGAACTGAGCAGTTTTTAACCATGTCTGTGTTCACCCCCCTGGCTCGGCCCGAGCTGGAAACCTTTCTCGCCCCTTATGGGCTCGGCCGCCTGCTTGATTTCCAGGGGATTGCCGCGGGTAGCGAAAACACCAATTTCTTCATCAGCCTGGAGCAGGGCGAGTTTGTCCTGACCCTGGTTGAGCGCGGCCCTGTGCAGGAGATGCCGTTCTTCATCGAGCTGCTCGACGTGCTGCACGACGCCAACTTGCCGGTGCCCTATGCGTTGCGGACCACCGACGGCATCGCCCTGCGCGAATTGGCCGGCAAGCCCGCGCTGTTGCAGCCACGGCTGGCCGGCAAGCACATCAAGGAAGCCAACGCACAGCATTGCGCGCAAGTCGGCGAATTGCTGGGGCACCTGCACCTGGCCACCAAAGACCACATGATCAAGCGCAAGACCGATCGCGGTCTTGACTGGATGCTTGAAGAAGGCACGCAACTGCTGTCGCACCTGAATGCAGCGCAAAGCAATATGCTGCAACGCGCCTTGAACGAAATCACTGAGCAAAAAACCAAAATTCTGGCGTTGCCTCGGGCCAATATCCACGCCGACCTGTTCCGCGATAACGCGATGTTCGAAGGCACGCACCTGACCGGGCTGATCGACTTCTACAACGCCTGCTCAGGCCCGATGCTCTACGACGTGGCGATTGCCCTGAATGACTGGTGCTCGGACGAAGACGGCTTGATTGACGGACCGCGGGCGAGGGCATTGCTCGGGGCTTATGCCGCATTGCGTCCGTTCACTGCCGCCGAGGCCGAGTTGTGGCCGACCATGCTGAGGGTAGCTTGCGTGCGGTTCTGGCTGTCGCGCTTGATCGCCGCCGAATCCTTTGCCGGGCAGGACGTGCTGATTCACGATCCGATGGAGTTCCAGCAGCGCCTGGCCCAGCGTCAGCACGTCAGCACGCCGTTGCCGTTCGCCCTTTAAAAGCATCGTGAGCAAGCTCGCTCCCACATGGATCACCGAGAACCTGTGGGAGCGAGCCTGCTCGCGATTGAGGCGCAGCCGAATAAAGCTTTAAAGCGACTCCAGACACCCCGCCAAATCATTCCCCAACTTTTCCAGCACCTGCTCATAGCCGCGAGCCGTCGCCGGTGTGTAGCCGCCCAACGCATCCAGCTCCGCCAGTTTCACCGGCAAACCGGCCACCAGCGTCTCGGCCAAGCGTGGGCGCAACGGCGGTTCGCTGAACACGCAGGTCTTGCCGACTTCCTGCAAGCGCGAGCGCATCGCTGCAACGTGCTGGGCACCTGGCTGCACTTCAGCGGCCACACTGAATACGCCGGTGTGCTTGAGGCCGTAGGCGTCTTCGAAGTAATCGAACGCTTCATGGAACACGAAGTAAGGCTTGCCCGCGATACCGGCCAAGCGTGCTTTCAAACGCAGATCCAGCGCGTCCAGGCGCTCATCGAACGCCTTGAGGTTGCTCTGATAGCGCGATGCATTGGCAGGGTCCGCAGCGCTGAGGTCGGTGGCGATTTTTGCCGCGATCACTCGCGCATTGACCGGCGACAACCAGAGGTGAGCATCAAGACTGCCAGGGCGATGGTCATGATCGTGCTCATCGGCCTCTTCCGCATGGGAGTGGCTGTCTTCGGCGAAGCGCCGCAGCTTCAAACCCGGCAGCTCCTGCACGGCAACCGACGGCAGGCTACGACCTTTGAGCACACGCGGAAGGAAACCCTCCATGTCCGGGCCGATCCAGTAGAGCAGTTCCACCGACTGCACCTTCCGTACGTCGGATGGACGCAAGGCATAGTTATGCGGCGATGCCCCCGGCGGCAGCAATACCTCGGGAACCCCGACGCCATCCTGCACCGCAGCAGCAATCAGTTGCAGCGGCTTGATGCTGGTCAGTACGTTCACTTCGGCATGAGCGGTGCTGATCGCAAAAAAACCGGCAGTAAATGTGACAAAAATGGCAAAAAGTCTGGGCACGATGACCACTCAAGTAGGCGAGAACGGGTAACATAATAACGTCTCTCACAAAACTCGTCGCCGCTCATGCCTAAAACACCGCTAGCCAGCCGTCCCCACGACCACTCTCACTGCGTGCACAGCGCATTGTCCGAGGCCGATGTCATTTGCACACGTCAGGGCTTGCGCCTGACTGCGCTGCGGCGGCGGGTGCTGGAACTGGTCTGGCAAAGCCACAAGCCGCTGGGTGCCTACGACATTCTGGCAGTACTCAGCGAGCAGGATGGCCGCCGTGCCGCGCCGCCGACGGTGTATCGCGCGCTGGATTTCCTGCTGGATAACGGCCTGGTCCACCGCATTTCCTCGCTCAACGCCTTCGTTGGCTGCAATCATCCGGGGCACGCCCACCAGGGCCAGTTCCTGATTTGCCGCGAATGCCATGCGGCCATCGAACTCGAGCAAAAATCCATCAGCGACACCATCATCCACAGCGCCGGCGAAGTCGGGTTTGTGGTCGAAGGCCAGACAGTCGAAGTGGTCGGTCTTTGCTCGGGTTGCCAGGGGGCTTGATGAGCACTGCGTTAATCCGCCTCAATCAGGTTGCGGTGACCTTCGCCGGGCAAAACGTGCTGGACAACATCGAACTGAGCGTCGAGCCGAGGCAGATCGTTACCCTGATCGGCCCCAACGGCGCCGGCAAGACCACGCTGGTCCGCGCCGTGCTTGGCCTGCTCAAGCCCGACAGCGGCAGCGTCTGGCGCAAGCCGAAACTGCGGGTCGGCTATATGCCGCAGAAACTGCACGTTGACCCGACCTTGCCGCTCTCGGTGCTGCGCTTCTTGCGCCTGGTGCCGGGCGTGGATCGTGCGCGTGCCTTGGCAGCGCTCAAGGAAGTCGGCGCCGAACAGGTGATCGACAGCCCGGTGCAGAGCGTTTCCGGCGGAGAAATGCAGCGCGTACTGCTGGCACGCGCCCTGTTGCGCGAGCCCGAACTGCTGGTGCTCGACGAGCCGGTGCAAGGCGTCGATGTGGCCGGACAAGCCGAGCTCTACAGCTTGATCACCCGCCTGCGCGACCGCCACGGTTGCGGGGTGTTGATGGTTTCCCACGATCTGCACCTGGTGATGAGCACGACCGACCAGGTGGTCTGCCTCAATCGCCACGTCTGCTGCTCCGGGCATCCCGAGCAGGTCAGCGGCGACCCGGCGTTCGTCGAGCTGTTCGGCAAGAACGCGCAGAGCCTGGCGGTCTATCACCACCATCACGACCACGCCCACGACTTGCATGGCTCGGTCGTCAGCGCGGCACCGACCGCTCACACCCACGTTCATGGAGATGGCTGCAAGCATGGCTGATTTTCTGTTGTACGCCCTGCTCGCAGGCCTGGCCCTGGCCGCCGTCGCAGGTCCGCTGGGATCGTTCGTGGTCTGGCGGCGCATGGCCTATTTCGGCGACACCCTGTCCCACGCGGCGTTGCTCGGCGTGGCGTTGGGTTTTCTGCTGGATGTCAGTCCGACCATCGCGGTGACCGTCGGCTGCCTGTTGCTGGCCGTACTGCTGGTGACCTTGCAACAGCGCCAGCCGCTGGCCTCCGACACCTTGTTGGGGATTCTTGCGCCGAGCACGCTCTCTCTGGGCCTGGTGGTACTAAGCTTCATGCATGAAGTGCGGATCGACCTGATGGCCTACCTGTTCGGCGACTTGTTGGCGATCAGCCCGACCGATCTGGCGTGGATCCTCGGCGGCAGTGCGGCGGTGATGCTGCTGTTGGTAGCGCTATGGCGGCCGTTGCTGGCGATTACCGTGCACGAAGAATTGGCCACCGTTGAAGGCCTGCCGGTAGCCGCATTGCGCATGACCTTGATGCTGCTGATTGCGGTGGTGATCGCGGTGGCGATGAAAATCGTCGGCGTGCTGCTGATTACGTCCTTGCTGATCATCCCGGCGGCTGCGGCACAACGTCACGCACGCTCTCCAGAGCAAATGGCCTTGGGCGCGAGTTTGCTCGGTATACTCGCGGTCTGCGGTGGCCTGGCGCTGTCGTGGTTCAAGGACACGCCGGCCGGCCCATCGATTGTGGTGGCCGCGGCCGCGCTGTTTCTGCTGAGTTTTGTCCTGCCCCGTCGAGGGGTGTAGACTTGCTCGTTTTTTGCGCAATCAGAGAGTCGCAGGAATGAAGCCGTTCGCCTCCCGTTATCTGCTCCTTGTTGCCTTTTCGCTGCTACTTGGCGCCTGCCAAAGCACGCCGCCAGCCCCCGAGGTCCCGGACGCACGGGCTACGGCGATCGCGCAGCTGCAACAAAGCCTGGCCAGCAGTGAACTGGCCACCGCCGAGGATCAATTGGCCGCCTTGCAGGCCGAATCACCCAACGATCAGTCGCTGGAGCAATACCAACGGCAACTCGCCGAAGCCTACTTGCAACGCAGCCAGATCGTTTTGCAAAAAGGCGACGTGAATGCCGCCGCCACGGCCCTGAGCCGGGCCCGTGCGTTGATGCCCAAAGCCCCGGCGCTGACCGGTGGCGTCAACAACGCCATCAGCCACGCGCGTAAGGCCGAACTGGACCAGGCAGAGGCCGCCCTCAAGGCCGCCGAAGCCAAGCGTGTCGCCAAGGTCATCGACCCAACGGCCGAGAGCACCACCGTTGCGCTGAACATCGCCGATAGCAAGCAACTGCGTCGACAACTCGATGCGATTGCCAGCGATGTGGTGAGTTATGAGTGCGACGTCAGCATTCAGGCGCCGCGCACCGAAGATTACCCGTGGCTGGCCACGCTGCTGACCAAACGGGTGAAGAAGCTGGATGCCGACTTCGACCTGAAGATCGAGCGACAGATTCTGCGCAATGTTCCGGCACAGATGGTTCTGACGCCGCGTAAACCTTAAAAAACAAAGATCGCAGCCTCCGGCAGCTTCTACATCGGTCCGTAGGAGCTGCCGCAGGTTAGGGCCGCGTTCGGACGATCTTTTGTTCTTCTTGGCTTATCGCGTTATTTCCAAATGACTGGATGAATGCGAAATAAATGCTAAGAACCTCTATACGGACACGCTAAAATGCCCGCCCGGCTAACCGCTGATCCTTTTCTAACGCGCCCCACAAGGTTCGCTACGTGATCGAGTTTCAAAACGTCCATAAAACTTACCGCGTCGCCGGTAAGGATATTCCTGCACTGCACCCCACCAATCTGTCGATTGAGAACGGTCAGGTGTTTGGCCTGATCGGTCACTCCGGTGCGGGAAAAAGTACCCTGTTGCGCCTGATCAACCGCCTGGAAAACTCCAGCGGCGGCAAGATCATCGTCGATGGCGAAGAAGTCACCGCGCTGGACGCCAATGCGCTGCGCCGCTTCCGTCAGCAAGTCGGGATGATCTTCCAGCACTTCAACCTGCTGGCCTCCAAGACGGTTGCCGACAACGTCGCGCTGCCGTTGACCCTGGCCGGTGAACTGTCGCGCAGCGAGATCGACCTGCGAGTGGCCGAGTTGCTGGCGCGTGTCGGCCTGGCCGACCACGCAAAGAAGTACCCGGCGCAGCTGTCCGGTGGCCAGAAGCAGCGCGTCGGCATCGCCCGCGCCCTGGCGACCAAGCCAAAAATCCTGCTGTGTGACGAAGCCACCAGCGCCCTCGACCCGCAAACCACCGCGTCGGTCCTGCAACTGTTGGCCGAGATCAACCGTGAGCTGAACCTGACCATTGTGCTGATCACCCATGAAATGGACGTGATTCGCCGGGTCTGCGACCAGGTCGCCGTGATGGACGCTGGCGTGATCGTCGAGCAAGGTCCGGTGGCCGACGTGTTCTTGCACCCCAAGCACCCGACCACCAAGCGTTTCGTGCAGGAAGACGAGCAGATCGACGAAAGCGAACAGCGCGACGATTTCGCTCACGTGCCGGGCCGTATCGTGCGCCTGACCTTCCAGGGCGACGCGACCTACGCGCCGTTGCTGGGCACCGTCGCCCGTGAAACGGGCGTGGACTACAGCATCCTCGCCGGTCGTATCGACCGCATCAAAGACGTTCCCTACGGGCAACTGACCCTGGCGGTCACCGGCGGTGACATGGAAGCGGCCTTCGCCCGCTTCACCGCAGCCGACGTCCACATGGAGGTGCTGCGCTAATGGAAGTCCTGATGAGTTTCTTCTCCAATATCGACTGGCTCGAAATCTGGCAGGCCACCGGCGACACCTTGCTGATGCTTGGCGGTTCGCTGTTGTTCACCGTACTGCTCGGCCTGCCGCTGGGTGTGTTGCTGTTCCTCTGCAGCCCGCGCCAGTTGCTCGAAGCCAAAGGCGTTTACGCGCTGCTGTCGCTGATCGTGAATATCCTGCGTTCGCTGCCGTTCATCATTTTGCTGATCGTGATGATCCCGTTCACCGTACTGATCACCGGCACCTCGCTGGGCGTCGGCGGTGCGATTCCGCCGCTGGTAGTCGGCGCTACGCCGTTCTTCGCCCGCCTGGTGGAAACCGCCCTGCGTGAAGTCGATCGCGGCATCATCGAAGCGACCCAGGCCATGGGCGCGACGACCCGTCAGATCATCGTCAACGCGCTGCTGCCGGAAGCCCGCCCGGGCATTTTCGCAGCGATCACGGTGACCGCGATTACACTGGTGTCCTACACGGCGATGGCCGGTGTGGTCGGTGCCGGTGGTTTGGGTGACCTGGCGATTCGCTTCGGTTACCAACGCTTCCAGACTGACGTGATGGTGGTGACTGTGGTGTTGCTGCTGGTGTTGGTCCAGGTTCTGCAAACCGTCGGCGATAAGCTGGTGGTGCACTTTTCCCGAAAATAAATGCAATCGCCGGCCACGGCCGGCAGGCGCTCGAAAGGGCGCCTCACAAGGAGTTTGCTGGATGAAAAAACTACTCGTCGCGTTCGCTGCCGTTGCAGCGTTCTCCGCTCAGGCCGCTGAAACCCTGACCGTCGCCGCCACTCCGGTTCCGCACGCGGAAATCCTCGAGTTCGTGAAGCCGGCACTGGCCAAAGAAGGCGTCGACCTCAAGGTCAAGGTGTTCACCGACTACGTGCAGCCAAACGTACAGGTTGCCGAGAAACGCCTGGACGCCAACTTCTTCCAGCACCAGCCGTACCTCGATGAGTTCAACAAGGCCAAGGGCACACACCTGGTGAGCGTTGCCGGTGTGCACCTCGAACCGCTGGGCGCGTACTCCAACAAGTACAAGACCCTTGCCGAACTGCCAGGCGGTGCCAACGTGGTGATCCCGAACGATGCCACCAACGGCGGCCGCGCGCTGTTGCTGCTGGAGAAGGCCGGCCTGATCAAGTTGAAGGATTCGAAAAACATCCTGTCGACCATCAAGGACATCACCGAGAACACCAAAGACCTGAAGTTCCGTGAACTGGAAGCCGCGACCATCCCGCGCGTGTTGACCCAGGTCGACCTGGCGCTGATCAACACCAACTACGCGCTGGAAGCCAAGCTCGATCCGTCCAAGGACGCGCTGTTCATCGAAGGCAAGGACTCGCCTTACGTGAACATCCTGGTCGCCCGCGCGGACGACAAGGACAGCGACGCGATGAAGAAACTGGTTGCTGCACTGCACAGCCCGGAAGTGAAGGCCTTCATTCTGGAGAAGTACAAAGGCGCGGTACTGCCGGCGTTCTGATCTGCTGATGTAAAAAAAAACGGGGACGCAATCACTGCGTCCCCGTTTTTTTATGCCTGAAACACTGACCTTGTGGGAGCGAGCCTACTCGCGATGGGGCCATCACTGCCGACATCGATCTTGAATGTCAGTCCGCTATCGCGAGCAGGCTCGCTCCCACATTAGTTTTGGGGTGTTCACTGCCGCTTGAGCATCACCGGTAACTGGGCCACCAGTTTCGTGTTGTTCAACGGTGCACGAATGAACCCGCGCTGTGTGCCGTCCGGCCCGATCACTGCCAGGTTGCCGCTGTGGTCGACGGTGTAGTTGGGTTTGCTGGTGTCCGCCGGAATGAACGGAATGCTCACCGCATTGGCGACTTTCTGCAGGTCTTCGACCGACGTCGGCGTCAGGCCGACAAACTGCGGATCGAAGTAGCCCAGGTACTGCTTGAGCTGCTTGGGGGTGTCGCGGTTCGGGTCGACGCTGACCAGAATGATCTGCAACTTGTCGACCGCATCCGCTGGCAGCTCGCTCTTGATCTGCCGCAGTTGCGCCAGGGTGGTCGGGCAGATGTCCGGGCAGAAGGTGTAACCAAAGAACAACAGGCTCCACTTGCCTTTCAAGGCGTTGACCGTCACCGGTTGGCCGTCCTGATTGGTCATCTGCACGTCCGGCAGGTTGCGGCTTTGCGGCAACAGGATGATCCCGGCATCGATCAGCGCAGTCGGATCGCCCTGGCCTTTGCCAGACAGTACTTTGTTGACGGTAAGCCCCAGGACCAGCGCGATCAGGGCAACAAGAATGAAGACGGTTTTCTGGGTTCGGGTCATAGGTTCAACAATAAGTAGTGGTCTACGAGCAGGGCGATAAACAGCAGGAACAAGTAGTAAATAGAGTACTTGAAGGTGCTGATCGCCGCGTGCGGCTGAGTGCCACGGTACAGCACCACGGCCCATTGCAGAAACCTCGCGCCCAGTCCCAGGGCGCAAACCAGGTACAGCACGCCGCTCATGTGAATGACATAGGGCATCAAGCTCACGGCCAGCAGGGCAAAGGTGTAAAGCAGGATGTGGATCTTGGTGTAATGCTCGCCGTGGGTCACCGGCAGCATGGGAATATCGGCCTTGGCGTACTCCTCCTTGCGATGAATCGCCAGCGCCCAGAAGTGTGGCGGGGTCCAGGCAAAGATAATCAGCACCAGCAGCAGTGGTTCGGCGCTGACATGCCCGGTGGCGGCGACCCAACCCAACAGTGGCGGGGCAGCGCCGGCCAGTCCGCCGATAACGATGTTCTGCGGCGTCGCCCGCTTGAGAAAACCGGTGTAGACCACCGCATAGCCCAGCAGCGAGGCGAGGGTCAGCCACGCCGTCAGCGGGTTGGTAAAGGCCAGTAACAAGGCTTGCCCGGCCACCGCCAGCAGCAGCGCGAAGGTCAGTGCGGCAATCGGTGAAACCCGGCCTTCGGCCAATGGCCGCTTGTGCGTGCGCGCCATCACCGCGTCAATCCGCCGGTCCACCACATGGTTGACCGCCGCCGCGCCGCCCGCGCACAGTCCGATCCCCAGGTTGCCAAACACCAGCACCGTCCACGGCACCCCGGCACGCGTGGCAAGGAACATACCGACCAGCGACGTGATCAGCATCAACACCACGACTTTCGGCTTGGTCAGCTCCAGATAGTCACGCCAGATCGCTTGGCGGTGACGTTCGCCGATCAGAGTCGCCATGGCATTTCTCCTTTTATTGTTATCGGCCCGGCCGCGTGTTTACGCGGACTGAAACGCCAGCGCCCGGGCACCTGCTGCCTGACTCGAACCAGACTGGTTCGTGCGTGATAGTTGACCAGCACCATCGTCAGCAGCAGCGCCGCGCCGCCCGCGTTATGGGCAACGGCCACCGGCAACGGCAGGTGAAACAGCACATTGCTGATGCCCAGGGTGATCTGCACCGCCAACGCCCCCAGCACCAACCCGGCGAGTCGGGTCATGCCGACGACCTTGAGCTGCCAGGCCAGCCCCAGCAGCACCACTGTGACCAGCAAAGCGCCAATGCGGTGAGTCAGGTGAATCGCCGTGCGCGCATCGCTGTCGAGCTGCCCGCCGAGGTAATTGGGGCCGATGTGTTGGGTCAGGTGAAAGCCGTTGGCGAAATCAGCCGGTGGCAACCATTGACCGTGACAAGTGGGGAAGTCGATACAGGCCACCGCCGCGTAGTTGGCACTAACCCAGCCGCCGAGAGCGATCTGCCCGATCACCAGCAACAACCCGGCCGTCGCCCAGTACTGCAAACGTCGCGGTACGATCAGCGCCGGCAATACACCGGACAAGCGCAAGGTCAGCAGAAACAGCAGGCTCAAGGTCGCAAAGCCACCCAGCAAATGCCCCGTCACCACCTGCGGCCAGAGCTTGAGGGTGACCGTCCACATGCCAAAGGCCGCTTGGGCAAACACCACCGCCAGCAAGAACAACGGCAGCTTCAGGGGTTGGTCCAGATGATGGCGATGGGTCCAGGCGCGTGCCGCCAGCAACACAATCAGCAAACCAAGGGTGCCGGCGAAATAGCGGTGAATCATCTCGTTCCAGCCCTTGTGGGCAACCACCGGCGTGTCTGGAAAATGCAACTCGGCATGGGCCAGTTGGGCTTCGCTCTTCGGCACGCTGATAAACCCGTAGCAACCCGGCCAGTCCGGGCAACCAAGGCCAGCGTGGGTCAGCCGGGTATAGGCGCCCAGCAAGACGACAATCAGTGCCAGCAAGGTGGCAAACAGCGCGAGGCGAAATCCAGGTTTGGCCATGACGATGCCCTTATCCGATGTTCGACAGTTTCAGCAGGTGGCGCAGGTCGTTGAGCAGGTCCTTGCCTTTGACGGTGGGATCGAAGCGCAGCACCAGATTGCCGTGCGGATCGATGATCCAGAGCTGCGCCGAGCCTTTGCCCTGAACATTTTTAGTGTAGGTCGAAAGGTCCAGTGGATACCGCTGCAACTGCGGGTATTCGCGCTTGAGCTTGGCCTCATAGTCCGCGCTCAAGGGTTGGGCGACGGCCAATGCATGGCTGGCACGCGAGGCATCGCGACCCAGAGCGACCTGAATCTGCCGGGCCAGATACACCAACTGCTGACAATCGACCGAGCAGTCCTGCGGTGTGGTCACCAGCATCTGCCAGCGGTCTTCGTCCGCCTGTACCCCCAGGTCGGCACGGCTCTGACCGTTGCCGATCAGTTCACCGTGATAGCTGCGACCTTCCGGCACCCAGAACTGCAACTTGTACATGCCGGTGGCGAGGATCATCGGACCAATCACCATCAGCAGGATCAGCACCAGCTGCCAGCGCCCACGACGACGCTGTGGCGCCTGCGCTTCAGACATGTTGGGTGGATTCATGGCCGCTCCCATGCTGTTTCTCCTTTGCGTTGTGCCATCCGAAATAGAGATAAAGACCGAACAGCGCGAGCGCCATGGCGAACCACTGCACGGCATAACCGAGGTGTTTTTCCGGCCCCATGACCACCACCGGCCAATCAACCACATAAGATGCCGGCCCGGCTTCTTCACGTAATTCGTAAGCAAACCCGGTTCGGCCCAGCTCGCTCCAGAGCTTGGCCGGATCGATCGCCGTCACCAGCCGTGGCCAGTTGGCGTTCGCCGGATCGGCGTGCAGTTGAAAGGTCGCACCCGGGGGGACATACACCCAGGCGTCGAGACTCAGCGATTGCTCGGGGGTGGTGAACACGGGCGGTGTGCGCCGGTTCGGCCACGGCAGCCAGCCGCGATTGAGCAATAACCAGAGACCACTCGCCTGGTCGTGAAAGGGTTGCAGCAGCTCGACCCCTGGCCGGCCGTTGCGGGTGCGGTTGTCCAGCAGGTAACTGTGGGCCGCATCGAACTGGCCATGCAGGCGAACGCGTCGGAAGGCCGGATCTTGAGTGCTCGACAGTAGTTCGCTGGCCATCGGTTCAGCCACGCGGCGTTCGGCGTAGCTCGCCAGCAACACGCGCTTCTGCTCGCCCCGGCTCAATTGCCAAAAGCCCAGAAAGACCAGCAACGGCAGCAGTGCGAGCACCACCAGGGTCGGCGCGATACCTGGCCGAAAGCGCTTCATGGCGTCGCCAAAAAGTTGATAAACAGGGTAGCTATACTCAAGTACATCGCATTCCCCCGGAGTCTCACCATGCTCAAAGCAGCCATCGTCCTGATGCTGATTGCCACGGTTGTCAGCCTGTTCAGCGGCCTGTTTTTTCTGGTCAAGGACGACAGCAGCTCAAAACGCCTGGTCACCGCCCTGAGTGTTCGTGTCGGCCTGGCTGCCATCACCGTCGGCTTGATTGCCTGGGGATTCTTCAGCGGCCAGCTGGTGTCCAGCGCCCCCTGGTAAGTGCCGCCTCAAAGCACGTAAACGAAGACAAACAGGCCAATCCACACCACATCGACGAAGTGCCAATACCAACTGGCCGCCTCGAAGCCGAACTGGTGATCGCCATCGAAATGCCCACGCATGATCCGCATCAGCATCACGAACAGGATGATCGTGCCGATGGTCACGTGAGCGCCGTGGAAACCGGTCAGCATGAAGAAGGTCGCGCCATACACGCCTGAGCCCAGGGTCAGCCCCAGTTCGTGATAGGCGTGGATGTATTCCTTGGCCTGGAAGCTGAGGAACGCACAGCCCAGCAGTACCGTCAGCGCCAGCCAGAGCTTCAGTGCGCCGCGATGGCCCTTTTTCAAGGCATGGTGGGCGATGGTCACCGTGACGCTGGAACTCACCAGCAACACCGTGTTCAGCAGCGGCAAGCCCCAGGGACTGATGACTTCCTTGGGCGGCGGGAAGAGTGTCGGGTCAGGGGTGTGCAGCAGCGGCCAGGCGAACTGGAAATTTGGCCAGAGCATGTGCGCGATACCCTTGCCGCCCTCACCACCGAGCCACGGCCCGGACAGGTTGCGCACGTAGAACAGCGCACCGAAGAAGGCGATGAAGAACATCACCTCGGAGAAAATGAACCAGCTCATGCCCCAACGGAACGAGCGATCGAGCTGCGAGCTATACAGCCCTGCCCGGCTTTCCTTGATCACCGTGCCGAACCAGCCGAACAGCATGTAGGCCAGCAACAGACCGCCAACGAAGAAGATCAGCGGGCCGTGGGATTCCGGGCGCGCTGCCTTGAGGTCGTTGAACCAGGTGGCCAGGCCAAACACCGTGACGAACATGCCGATCGTGGCAATGATCGGCCATTTGCTCTGGGCGGGAACGTAATAGTGTTCATGACTTGCCATTTATTGTTCTCCTTATCGGGCACGCTTGTACGTCTCAAGGACCGGCATTGGTGTTGGCCGCGACCGGTGGATGACGTGCGGTGATATCGAACAGCGTGTAAGCCAGCGTCAGGTGCTTCACATCCTTGGAAATCTCACGGTCAACGATGAAACGTACGGGCATTTCGATCCGTTCACCGGGTTGCAGTACCTGCTGGGTGAAGCAAAAGCACTCGGTCTTGTGGAAATACACCGCTGAGTCGCCCGGAGAAATGCTCGGTATCGCCTGCGCACTCATCGGGTGATCGGTCGGGTTGCGGGCGACGAAGATCATCTCGTTCACCGCCCCCGGATTGATCACCATGTCGTCGGCCTTGGGATAAAACTCCCAGACCATGTCCACGGCGTTGGTCGACAGAAACTGCACGCGGATTTGCCGCGATTTATCGACCACCTGCTCGCCTTCGTACTGCCCGGCGGTTTTGCCATTGATGCCGAATGCCTTGCACATCACGTCGTAGATCGGCACCAGCGCAAACCCGAAGACAAACATGCTGGCCACCACCAACAGCAGCCGGATGACCAGCTTCTTCAAGGAAATAGAGTCAGCCATGGCGGCGGGCCTCAGCGGCTATAACGTTCATTTCACTTCCGGTGGCGTGACGAAGGTGTGATACGGCGCCGGCGACGGCACGCTCCACTCCAGGCCTTCCGCGCCGTCCCAAGGTTTCGCCGGGGCCGCCGGGCCGCCGCGAATGGTCTTGATCACGATGAACAGGAAGAAAATCTGCGTCGCCCCGAAGGTGAACGCGCCAATCGACGACACCATGTTGAAGTCGGCGAATTGCAGGTTGTAGTCCGGAATCCGTCGCGGCATACCTGCCAGGCCCACGAAGTGCATTGGGAAGAAGGCCATGTTCATGCCGATGAACGACAGCCAGAAGTGCAGCTTGCCGAGGGTTTCGTCGTACATGTGGCCGGTCCATTTCGGCATCCAGTAGTAGGCCGAAGCAAAGATCCCGAAGATCGCCCCCGGCACCAGCACGTAGTGGAAGTGCGCGACCACGAAGTAGGTGTCCTGGTACTGGAAGTCCGCCGGGGCGATGGCCAGCATCAACCCGGAGAACCCGCCAATCGAGAACAGGATCACGAACGCCACGGCAAACAGCATCGGCGTCTCGAAAGTCAGCGAGCCTTGCCACATGGTGCTGACCCAGTTGAACACCTTGACCCCGGTGGGCACCGCGATCAGCAGCGTCGCGTACATGAAGAACAGCTCGCCCACCAGCGGGATGCCGACCACGAACATGTGGTGCGCCCAGACGATGAACGACAGGAAGGCAATACTCGCCGTGGCGTAGACCATCGAGGTGTAGCCGAACAGTGGCTTGCGAGCGAAGGTCGGGATGATCGAGCTGACGGCACCGAACGCCGGCAGGATCATGATGTACACCTCGGGGTGACCGAAGAACCAGAACACGTGCTGGAACAGCACCGGATCACCACCACCGGCAGCGCTGAAAAAGCTGGTGCCGAAGTGGATGTCCATCAGCATCATGGTCACGCAACCCGCCAGCACCGGCATTACCGCGATCAGCAGGAACGCGGTGATCAGCCAGGTCCAGACGAACAGCGGCATTTTCATCAGGGTCATGCCCGGCGCACGCAGGTTGAGAATGGTGGCGATCACGTTGATCGCGCCCATGATCGAGCTGATACCCATCAGGTGGATGGCAAAGATGAAGAAGGTCACGCTTTCCGGGGCGTAGGTCGTCGATAGCGGGGCGTAGAAGGTCCAGCCGAAGTTCGGTCCGCCACCCGGCATGAACAGCGTCGACACCAGCAGCAGGAACGCTGCCGGCAACAGCCAGAAGCTGAAGTTGTTCATCCGCGGCAGAGCCATGTCCGGCGCGCCGATCATCAGCGGGATCATCCAGTTGGCGAGGCCGACAAACGCCGGCATCACCGCACCGAAGACCATCACCAGACCGTGCATGGTGGTCATCTGATTGAAGAACGCCGGTTCGACGATCTGCAGGCCGGGCTGGAACAACTCGGCGCGGATCACCATGGCGAACGAACCGCCGAGCAGGAACATCATGAAGCTGAACCACAGGTACAGCGTGCCGATGTCTTTGTGGTTGGTGGTCAGCACCCAGCGCATCAGGCCCTTGGCCGGACCATGGACGTGGTTGTCGACGATTGCATGACCGTGGTCATCGTTCACAGCATTCATGGCCTGTCTCCTGCAAACGGGTGGGCTGGGCGGCTCGGGGTGCTTAGCCCCAAGCGTTCAAGGGAACACGCAATAGACCGGGTCATTTGCTTGCCGCCTGTTTGAGGGCCAGTACGTCTTTAGGGGTGACCATGTCGCCTTTGTTGTTGCCCCAGGCATTTCGTTCGTAGGTCACGACGGCGGCGATATCGACTTCCGACAGCTGTTTGCCGAACGCCGCCATGGCGGTGCCGGGTTTGCCGAAGAACACACGATGCAGATGGTCTTCTATTGGCCCGGTCGCGATGGGCGAACCTTTGAGTGCCGGGAACAGCGGTGGCATACCCTGGCCTTCAGGCTGGTGACAGGCAGCACAGGTGGTGTGATAAATCTTGTCGCCGCGTTCCTTCAGCTCGTCGAGGGTCCACTCTTTGCTGGTCAGTTCCTTGAGCTTGGCGGCGTCGGCTTTGCGCTCGGTCAGCCAGGTGTCGTAGTCGGCCTGGGTTTTGACGTCGACCACAATCGGCATGAAGCCATGATCCTTGCCGCACAGTTCGGCGCACTGGCCACGGTAGATGCCGGGCTTGTCGACGCGGGTCCAGGCTTCGTTGACGAACCCGGGAATCGCATCGCGCTTGACCGCAAACGCCGGCACCCACCACGAGTGGATGACGTCGGCAGAGGTCACCAGAAAGCGCACCTTGGCACCGGTCGGCAGCACCAGCGGCTGATCGACTTCCAGCAGGTAGTTTTCGCCTTTGGCGCTCTTGTTGTGGATTTGCTCTTGCGGGGTGGCCAGGTTGCTGAAGAACTCGACGTCCTGACCCAGGTATTTGTAGTGCCACTTCCACTGATAACCGGTGATCTGGATATCGATATCCGGCTCACTGGTGTCATACATCTTGATCAGGGTAGCGGTCGCCGGAACGGCCATGGCCACCAGAATGATGAAAGGCACCACGGTCCAGAGGATCTCCACCGTCGTACTTTCATGGAACTTGGCGGCCACCTGCCCGGTGGAGCGCCGATGCACCATCATCGACCAGAACATGGCGCCGAAAACGATGATGCCGATCACCACACAGATCCAGAAAATGGTCATGTGCAGGTCAAATACTGCGTGACTGACTTCAGTCGCTCCAGGCGCCATATTCACAGTCCAGGCCGCTTGCGCCTGACCGAAAATCGACCACAACAGGAGGCCCATCCAGACATGTGGATGTCGCATCATTGCGGGTTCCCCTTATCGTTCTTGTTATCCCGCCGGCTAACACCGACGGCAAGGGAGCGGCTTTTTCAGACTACGAACTTGAATCGCCGGGCCTTGCTGCCTACGCAGTCGGGCGTCATCAGCTAACTCCATTCAGAACCGAGTATAGACAGCGAGTGCGACCCCGCAACGCGATGGCGTAAATGAGCTGAAACACCTGGCACTTGCGCCACAGGCCACGGATGGAGAAGGATGTGGGATCGGTGATGGCAAATCGATATAACGCAGTGGCATGAAAGGTGAAATAATTATGACAAATACGTCTTAGCCACTTGTATAAGCAGGCTAACTTATGTCTTCCCCTATTTCCTTGCATTCGTTTCCTGGAGTTTTCATGAACACCGCCGCATTGCGCGAGCAGATTCAACGTGCCCAACAACATGAAGCCGAAACCGGTCAGCTGACCCGTCAGCTGGAAGTCCAATTGCCGCACCTGCATTCCGCTATCCAACTGCCTGACGTTGACGCGAAAGGCGTGATGACCCGTTTTGTCACCGCTTATATAGAACAAGTGCCGGACCTGCTCGACGCTGCCAACGACGTAGCTCGCGAAGCGGGGATCGAGTCGCAGATCAAACCGGTGCTGACAATCGCCGAGCAGTTCTTCCTCCAGCCTCCGGCGATCATGGCCGGTCACGAAGGCCTGGATAGCCTGCTGGACGAAGCCTACCTGGCACATCGCCTGGTAGAAGAGGTTAACGACCTCTACATCAAACACTTCGGCCAGCCACTGATCCCATTGGACATGACTGTCGCCAACCTGATTGCCCACCAACTGATCGGCGAGGACTTCGCCAATCAACTGGATGAGGCTGTACATCACGCCGTTGATGAGATGCTGAACGAAGAAAGCTTCGCGCTGGAGTCCGTCGAAGCCTACCGGGAAAAACTCAACAGCCCGGACACCGGCGCCGCCTGGAAGCGCTGGCCATGCCTGTCGCGCCAGCTGGGAGTAGAGCTGGAACTGGATCAGCCGGCGGCTTGATCCAACTGTAAAAACCGAACACCTGTGGGAGCGAGCTTGCTCGCTCCCACACTGTTATCTATCCGGCGGAACCCACCCCCACGGTCGTCCGCAATCGCCCCTCCAGCCGGCGCTTCAGTCCGCGCGCCTCGATCAGCAGTCTCGAGCCTTTGCTGGCATTGGCCCGCCCCCATTCCTCAAGCAACTCCAGACATGAGTGGTCGATGTAACTCAGGTTATTGAGCGGCACATGCACTGTCGCACCCGCCGGAATAGCCCCCAGCACCCGGGTCAACGCCGGCACCTTGAGAAAAGTCGCAGCCCCCATCAGTCGCAACTCCATTTCGCCCTCTGCCGGAAGGTCGATGAGGCTGATTTTAAGGCGCGAGGCCTTCCAGGCCAGCTTCGCCAGGGTCAAGCCAAAACCGATCAGCACACCGGTCAGCAAGTCGCTGAAGATGATCGCCAGCGCAGTCACCGCATAGGTAAACATTGGCATCCGGCCATAGCGTCCCAGTCTGCGAAACGCCTTCAAATCCACCAGTTTCACCCCGGTATACACCAGCACGCCCGCCAGGCTGGCGATCGGGATGCTTTGCAGCACGCTGGACAACAGCAATACAAACGCCAGCAGCCAGACACCGTGGAAAATCGCCGACAACCGCGTTTTGGCGCCGGCCTGTACGTTGGCTGAACTGCGCACGATCACGCCCGTCATCGGCAACGCGCCGACCAGACCGCAGAGCATGTTACCGACACCTTGGGCAGACAGTTCGCGGTCGAAGTCCGAACGCTCGCCGCTGTGCATGCGATCCACCGCGGCGGCCGAGAGCAGGGTTTCGGCGCTGGCAATGAAAGCCACGGCGAAGGCGGCGATCAGCAGGTTGGGGTCGGCCAGATTCAACAGGTCGGCCGGCTTCAGCCAGTCAATTGCCTCGGCGAGATTAGCCGGGACTTCGACCCGTTTGACGTTCAACGCCAGCGCCAGACTGGCAAGGGTCGCCAAACCAACGCCGAGCAACGCGCCAGGAATGAAACGCAGCGCTTGCGGGCGAAACTTCTCCCACAGTCCCATGACCAGAATCGTCGACAGCCCAAGCAGACCGGCTTGCCAACCCAGCCCGCCACCCAGCGTCGGCAAGGCTTGGGCAACGGCCGCCGGAAACCCGCTGAGGTTGTCCAGGCCTGAAGGCTTGGGAACACCGTCGAGCATCACATGTATCTGCGACAGCACGATCAGCACCCCGATGCCTGCCAGCATGCCGTAGACCACCGCTGGCGCCGTCACGCGGAACCAGCAGCCCAGCCGCAAACGCCCGGCCACCAGTTGCAGAAACCCGGCCAGCAACAGAATTGGTCCGAGCATCGCCACACCATGCTGGCGTACCAGTTCAAAGACCAGTACCGCCAGCCCCGCAGCCGGACCGCTGACTTGCAGCGGCGAACCTGCCAGCCAACCGACCACCAGGCCACCGATAATCCCGGTGATCAGGCCCTTGGCCGGCGGCATGCCGGAAGCGATTGCAATGCCCATGCACAAGGGCAGGGCGACCAGAAACACCACCACCGAAGCCAGCAGCTCCCGTGGCAAAACAGCTTTCAATTGCGCAGCACGCATGAGCGTTCTCCTGAGATTCTTCAGGCGTGGCGAAGCCCGACCRCTTTTTCAGCAGCCTTGGCCAGACCAGACAAGGTGTTTAGGAGGATTTAGAAACGCGCTTTGGGCGTCGCCACGGGAATCGGATGACTGCCATCCAGAGGCAGGAAGCAGCCCTTGTCCGCATCGTAGGCTTTGATTTCGCTGGTTTCGATGCTGTAGACCCAGCCATGGATAAACAGCTGACCGTTGGCCATGCGCGAGGCCACTGAAGGGTGAGTGCGCAAATGCTGCAACTGGGCGATGACGTTTTCTTCGGTAAGCACCTGCATGCTTTCGTTTTCGTCAGCGCAATGGCAGTTTTCCTGGACCATGGTTTTTGCCACTTCGGCGTGACGCAGCCAGGCTTTGACCGTGGGCATTTTTTCCAGGCTTTGCGGATTGAGTACAGCTCGCATGGCGCCGCAATCGGAGTGCCCGCAAATGATGATGTGCTGCACACCAAGGGCCAGCACCGCATATTCGATGGCCGTGGAAACGCCGCCGTTCATCTGGCCATAGGGTGGCACAACGTTGCCAACGTTGCGGGTGACAAACAGATCGCCTGGGGCGCTTTGGGTAATCAACTCGGGAACAATGCGAGAATCCGCGCACGCAATGAACATCGCTCGGGGCCGTTGAGCCGTGGCGAGTTTCTTGAAGAGTTCTTCCTGTTGCGGGAAGACCTCGTGGTGGAAGTGTAAGAAACCATCAACGATGTGCTGCAGCGCTGCATCGGCGCTTTCAGCCACAGGGAGGGCGGAAGCCGACGCAGCCAACGGCTGTTTATCCTTGTCACTCATGATTCATCCTCTTTGACGGAGTAGGGAAGTTTTCCCGATTTACCTGGGATAAAGCCAGCGACTGGTTAGAAAACATCCAGGCCACTGATCAGTGACCATCCAGTCACTCGATGAACAAGGTAACCACCGAAACTTAACTCAAACTGAATAAACCGCTCTAGAACCTGTGTTACAGGTCACAAAAAACGTGATCAGCGTATCAACCCCCCAGCGTTTCCACTACTCAACCTTAGGCCAATTGTTGCTAAAGCAACGACATTTGAGCACCGGGCGGACAAAAGGCTGTGCAGTCCAGGTTGAAGCCTTCACGTTGATTGAGCCCAAGACGTTTTATCGTTTTGGCGAAGCGTTGCGCCAACAGATCGGCGAACGGTCCTTCGCCGCGCATGCGAGCGCCAAAGCGACTGTCATACAGTTCACCGCCGCGGCTTTGACGGATCAAGCTCAATACATGGGCTGCACGCTGCGGATAATGGGCTGCCAGCCATTCCTCGAACAACGGTGCCACTTCCAGCGGCAGGCGCAGCATCATGTAAGCCGCACTCTGCGCGCCGGCCGCGTGAGCTTCGGTCAGCAGGCTTTCCAGTTCACTGTCGTTGATCATCGGGATCATCGGCGAACACAAAACGCCCACCGGGATCCCGGCCTCACGCATGACCCGCATCGCCCGTAACCGCGCCTTCGGGGCGGCCGTTCGCGGCTCAAGGATGCGCTTGAGCTCGTCGTCGAGGCTGGTCAGGCTGATCATCACCGCCACCAGACGCTGTTCGGCGAGTTCACCGAGCAGATCCAGATCGCGAAGAATCAATGAGCCCTTGGTGATAATCGTCACCGGATGCCGGTAGCGCAGCAGCACCTGCAGAATTCGCCGGGTGATTTTGTGTTCGCGCTCGATCGGCTGATAGGGATCGGTGTTGGAGCCCAGGTTGATCGGCGCACACTGATAACCGCGCTTGGAAAGCTGCTGCTCCAACACGTCGGCAGCATTGCTTTTGGCGATCAGCTTCGTTTCGAAATCCAGCCCGGGCGACAGGTCCCAATAGGCATGACTGGGTCGTGCATAGCAGTAGATGCAGCCGTGCTCGCAACCTCGATAGGGATTGATCGAGCGATCGAAGGGCAGGTCGGGCGAGTTGTTGCGGGTGATGATGGTTTTCGCCGTCTCGATGCGCACCTCGGTGCCTTGGGTCAGCGGTACTTCCTGGTACCAGCCATCGTCTTCGGCCACCGAACGGTTCGGCGCAAAGCGATTGTGCGGGTTGCTGGCGGTCCCGCGTCCGCGAGGCGGCAAGGGCGTGAACATTGGGAAAACCCCTCATTGCTGTATATTCATACAGTATAGGAAGATCCAATGCCAGGCCAGTGCCGTTCGGCAGCTTTAGCGATAGCTGCCAAGTTAACCCCTATCTGCTTTATATAACTACTTGTTAAGCCATCCGTAGGCGTAAGAACGAGAAACATATAACCATTGGTCATCCGATAAAAGTTGCCCCTATTATTCCTGGCACACGCAACACCCTACTGGACAACCCTTAAAAGGATTTAGCAATGTCGTTCTTTAATCAACGCGGTATCTTTCTACAATTGCTGGCACCGACCATCGTCAGTCCACGGGAAGCACAAGTTTCGATGCAACTTGCACGAAAAGAACCGGGTTGGGATGCAGAAAATGAAACGCAGACCGAAACACTGGTGGATTCGATTTTCATCACCGCAGTCTCCAGTGATGGCGGTCAATCCTTCAATATCAGAACTGTTAGCAAGGATGTGGATGGTGATGGCGACATTGACGCCGATGACAAAGCCAAATTGCTGGCGCTGGCCAAAGCCTATGCCAATATTGTAAATCCCTGACGGGCCCTGGCTCGGTATTTGGTAATACGGGCTAACACTCAGAAACTAGCGCCCGCGAAAACAGTTTCACAGGCGTTAGTTATTTCAATATAAAAAACCTTCATGACATCTTATTAATTACTCAACATCATTTAATCCTTTTTGCACCGCAAACACCGGCAAAGGCCGTCCTCGTAAAGTCAAAGGCGCCGTCTGGCTTAACAATTCTTTGACAAGCCCCTCACAGAGCTTTGACTGCTCAGGGTTCAGGCTGGGCTCCAGTCGCCCATTCCTTCATCCACGGCCCCCTGACTCATGTCGAAAAACTACCTCTTGCTCGCTCTGTGCCTGTCGTTCATGGCGATCTTTGCGTTCGATCAGGTTCAGGCCGAACAAACCCAATCCATCCGTCCCGCAGAATGGGCCCAGCCCGTCGAAGCGCAGTACGGCCTTTACCAGATGTCGCCGACCCTTTACCGCAGCACACTTCCCGATCACGGAGCGCTGCCATTGCTGGAAAAACTCCAGATCACGACGGTGATCAACTTTCTGCCCGAATCCGACGCAAGCTGGCTTTCGACACCCGGCATCAACCTGGTGCAATTGCCGTACAAGACCAGCCATGTCGATGACAGCGAGGTGCTGAGTGCGCTGCGGGCCATTCAAACCGGTCAAAGCAAAGGCCCGGTGTTGATCCATTGCAAACGCGGATCGGATCGCACTGCCCTGATGGCTGCAATGTACCGCGTGGTGGTGCAAGGCTGGAGCAAGGAAGATGCCCTGAACGAAATGACCCAGGGTGGTTTCGACGACAATACCCACTTCAAGAATGGCATTCGCTACATGATGAAGGCCGATATCGACAAACTGCGTACTGCACTGGCCAACGGCGATTGCAGTACCAGTGTGTTTGCGACCTGCTCGATGAAAAGCTGGCTAAAAACGGTCAATACCGAAAAACCGAAGATCTGAGGGGCGCGCCACACCCAAACAGGCGGGTCGTGAACCTGCAATCGAGGAGTGTGGCGTCATTCGATAAATACCGCCCTTGAGCGATCAGGCTCAAAGGCGGATTTCAAAGTGCCGGGAGATCAGGAGTGATCGTCGGGCTTTTTCTTCAGCTTCGGATTGGGAAAGAACTGCACCGCCTGGACCTTGGCATCCGGGACCTTCACCGCGGTGGTATTGACCCGCGTCCCCAATTCCTTGGGCACTGACAGACCTTGCTCGTTCAGCGTGTCGGAGTAACCGCAGGCCACGCATTCGCGGTGCGGCACCTCGTCCTCGCTCCACATCATCAACTTGTCCGGCTCGCTGCACGCCGGGCAGACTGCCCCGGCGATGAAGCGTTTCTTGGTTTTGCTCACTGGCCCGTCACTCATGCTGCCGCGTCCTCGTCGAGGCCGCTGTGGCGCAAGAGTGCGTCAATCGACGGCGCACGTCCGCGGAAATCGACGAACAGCACCATCGGCTCCTGAGAACCACCGCGGGCCAGGATCGCCTCGCGGAACGCACGACCGGTGGCGGCATTGAGCACACCTTCTTCCTCGAACTTCGAGAAGGCATCGGCCGACAGCACTTCAGCCCATTTGTAGCTGTAGTAACCCGCCGCGTAACCGCCAGCGAAGATGTGCGCGAAGCTATTAGGGAAACGGTTGTAAGCCGGTGGACGCATCACCGAAACCTCGTCGCGCACGCCTTCGAGCACTTGCAGCACGCTACGGCCGTCACCATGGGTGGCGTGCAGCTCGAAGTCGAACAGCGAGAATTCCAGCTGGCGAACCATCATCAGCCCGGACTGGAAGTTCTTCGCGGCGAGCATTTTTTGCAGCAGGTCCTGCGGCAGCGGCTCGCCGGTTTCGTAATGACCGGAGATCAACGCCAGGCCTTCCGGCTCCCAGCACCAGTTTTCCATGAACTGACTTGGCAGCTCGACCGCGTCCCACGCCACGCCATTGATCCCGGACACGCCGGAATATTCAACGCGGGTCAGCAGGTGATGCAGGCCGTGACCGAATTCGTGGAACAGCGTAGTGACTTCATCGTGGGTCAGCAGGGCAGGCTTGCCGCTGTCAGCCGGGGTGAAGTTGCACACCAGATTAGCCACCGGGCTTTGCAATACACCTTCAGCGGTACGGCGACGGTCGCGGGCGCCGTCCATCCAGGCACCGCCGCGCTTGTTGGCACGGGCATACAGGTCGAAGAAGAAGCGCCCGACATGCTCGCCGTTTTCCTTGATTTCGAACAGGCGAACGTCCGGGTGCCAGGTGTCGAAACCTTTCAGCTCGGCGATTTCGATGCCGTACAGACGCTGGACGATGGCGAACAGACCGCTCAGGACTTTATCGATCGGGAAGTACGCACGAAGCGCTTCCTGAGCAACGCTGTAACGCTGTTCACGGAGTTTTTCGCCGTAGAAACCGCTGTCCCAGCTTTGCAGATCAGGGCAGCCCTGTTCGGCCGCGTAGGCTTTGAGTTGCTCGAGATCCTGCGCGGCGAACGGTTTGCTGCGCTTGGCCAGGTCGCGCAGGAAGCTCAGCACCTGATCGCTGGACTCGGCCATTTTGGTCGCCAGGCTCAGCTCCGAGAAACTGGCGAAACCCAGCAGCTTGGCCAGTTCCTGACGCAGGTCGAGGATTTCTTCCATCACCGGGCCGTTATCGTTCTGACCGGCGTTCGGGCCTTGGTCCGACGCACGGGTGCAGTAGGCGGCGTAGACTTCTTCGCGCAGCGCGCGGTCTTGGGCGTAGGTCATCACCGCGTAGTAGCTCGGGAATTCCAGGTTGATCAGCCAGCCTTGCAGATCTTTGGCTTGGGCGGCGGCGGCCATTTGCGCCTTGGCCGAATCGGTCAGGCCGGCGAGGGCGGCCTCATCGGTGATGTGTTTGGTCCAGGCCTGGGTGGCATCGAGCAATTGGTTGGAGAAATGGCTGCCCAGCTCCGACAGCTTGCTCTGCACCTCGGCGTAACGCTTTTGCTCAGCCGCCGGCAAATCGATACCCGACAGACGGAAATCACGCAGCGCGTGTTCCAGAATGGTTTTTTGCGCGACATCGAAACCGGCTGCTTCCGGGCTATTGACCAGCGCTTCATAAGCCTGGAACAACTCGCGGTTCTGGCCCATTTCGGTGGCGTAGGCACTCAGCGCCGGCAGGCAGGACTCGTAAGCCTCACGCAGTTCGGCACTGTTGCACACCGCATTCAGGTGACTGACCGGGCTCCAGGCTGCGCCCAGGCGATCGTTCAGTTCGTCCATCGCCAGCACCAGGCCCGCCCAGGTAGGCTGTTTGCCCTGGGTTTTGAGGATCTCGGCGATGGCGGCGCGGTTGTCCGCAAGGATCTGTTCGATGGCCGGTTGTACGTGCTCGGCGCGGATCGCCGAGAACGGCGGCAGGTCGTAGGGCTGCAAAAGAGGATTGTTCACGCTCACGGTTGGCACCTTGGCTGGAAGAAACATGCGGCCATCTTAATTACAATCGACGTCAACCGCAGCTATCAACAACAGAGAGAGAGCCTATCGTGTCCCTTCGCAAGTACCAGAACCACACCCCCGTGCTCGGTAAAGGCGCCTTTGTCGACAGCTCGGCGGTGGTAATCGGCGACGTCGAAATAGGCGAAGGCAGCTCGGTCTGGCCGCTGACCGTGATCCGCGGCGACATGCACCGCATCCGCATTGGCCAGCGCACCAGCGTGCAGGATGGCTGCGTGCTGCACATCACCCACGCCGGGCCCTTCAACCCTGACGGTTTCCCGCTGTTGATCGGTGACGACGTGACCATCGCCCACAAAGTCATGCTGCATGGCTGCTCCGTCGGCAACCGGATCCTGATCGGCATGGGCAGCATCGTCATGGATGGCGCAGTAGTCGAAGACGAGGTGATCATCGGCGCCGGCAGCCTGGTGCCGCCGGGCAAACGCCTGGAAAGCGGTTTCCTCTATGTCGGCAGCCCGGTGAAACAGATCCGCCCACTGACTGACAAGGAACGGGCGTTTTTCACCTACAGCGCGGCGAATTACGTGAAGCTCAAAGACCTGCATCTGGCCGAAGGCTACGACCAGCTCTGACTCCGGCAGGCTCACTCAGGAATATTCATGCATTACCAAACCGTTTTATTCGACCTCGATGGCACCCTGACCGACCCGCGTGAGGGCATCACTCGCTCGATCCAGTTCGCCTTGAGCAAACTGGGGATCGACGAGCCTGACCTGACCAAGCTCGAACACTTCATCGGCCCGCCGTTGCTGCAAGCCTTCATGCAGTTCTACGACTTTGATGAGCCGAAGGCCTGGGAGGCGGTGAATTTCTACCGCGAGCGCTTCAAGGTTACCGGCCTGTACGAAAACCGCGTGTTCGACGGTGTCATGCCATTGCTGGAAACCCTTGATGGGCAAGGGCGGCAGCTGTATATCGCAACGTCGAAGCCGTGGGTTTTCGCCCGGGAAATCGCCCGGCACTTCGGTTTCGACCGGCACTTCAAAGTGATCTACGGCAGCGAACTGGACGGCACCCGCACCGACAAGGTCGAGCTGATCGCCCATTTGATGACCGAAGAAGGCCTCGACCCGGCCAGCACACTGATGATCGGCGACCGCAAACACGACCTGATCGGTGCCAGGCGCAACGGTCTGGACGCGGCAGCAGTGGGTTATGGCTTCGGCAGCCACGAAGAGCTGAGCGCCGAACAACCGGCGTATCACTTCGAGACATTGGCCGAGTTGCATCAGGCGTTTTTGCAGCGTTAGTGGAATCGCCATCGCGAGCAGGCTCGCTCCCACATTAGACCGAGTCGCTGGGTAAGTACGCGATCCCCTGTGGGAGCGAGCCTGCTCGCGATGGCGTCAGTTCATCCAGCGCAAATCTCAAAGGGTTGCCAACGCTTTCAATGCAGCCTTGCGCTCTCCAACGGGCAACCTGCCGAGTTTTTCCACGGCGGCGTAGAAAGCCACCCAATTACCATCGACCTGTCTAAACAAAGCGGAAAACGCCGGCACCCATTGGTCATAGAGCCCGAATGGCAGCAGCCTGGCGTTGTTCATCGGGGCGTTGATCCAGGCATCAAAGCGCTTGTCGCCGGCCCATTGGCTGTCGCGCAGGGTTCGATAATCGCTGCGCAAACGGTCGAACTCGGCGGCTTTACGCTGGCGCATCTGTTCGGGCGCCAGGGGCAATGCATAGAGTTTTTCGAGTCGCGTACGGGTGTCCAGAATCAGCCGGGTAAGTTGATCACGTTGCTGCTCTTGAGCCTTGCCGGCCGGCGGTAAGCCGCGCTCCGCGCGCCATTGGCGGGTGCCTTCCTGTTCGACGAAGGTGGCGAAAGATTCGTTGAACTCCGTGTCGTCCTTCACATAAAACCGCTGATGCGCCAATTCGTGAAAAATCAGCGTCGCCAGGCGCTCGTCACCCCAGTTCATCATTGAACTGATGATCGGGTCGTTGAACCAGCCCAGGGTCGAATAGGCTTCAACACCGCTGATCGACACGTCCATGCCCTGCAGACGCAGCAGCGCAGCGTTGCCTCGCGCGGCGCTCTGACTGTAGTACCCGCGATAGGCCACGCACCCGGCAATCGGAAAGCAATGATTCTGCGGCTTGAGGGAAAACTCCGGCGTGGCGAACACATTCCACACCACATACGGTCGGCCGATGTCGGCGTAGAGGCGATAACTTTCGTTGTCTGGCAAGTGCAACCGCTGGCTGGCGAACTCGCGAGCCTTTTGCGACTGAGCCAGGCGCGCGCGCAGTTTCGCATCACGTGCAGGGTTGGCAATCACCTCGCTCACCGGTTCACGCGCGTGCAGCAATTGCCACTGACCGCTGGCCAACTGGCTGTAATAACTGACGCTCGAGCAACCGTTCAGCAACAAAAGCAACGCGGCCGGAAACAAAACGCGCAAAACGCGATCAAGTAACCGATGGCTTGAAAGCGGCCTGATCACATCAAATCATCCTTGGGGAGTCTGCCCGCAAGACTATCTCGCCTGACTGGAGCTTCGCTATGCGCGCGTTAATGCTGACTGCAAACCTGCTGATGCTGGCTGGCTGTGTTGGACTGCCCCAACCCGACCCGGCGCAAGCCTGGATCGACCTCGGCCCCCATCAACATGACACCGTGCTGCAAGCGCTGGAAGTGGACGCCAAGGCCACCGCCGATAAGCGCTACTTCCAGGTTCCACCGGGCAGCCATGAGTTGAAGGTACGTTATCAGTTCGCGGTAGCACCGACGAATATCGGTCCCGACGCCGAACCGCTGTGGCGCGATTGCCGGTTAAGTGTGAAGTTCAACGACTTCAGTGCCGGCCAGCGATATCAACTGCAAGCGGGCAATATCGGCTTCCGGCCGTGGGCCAAACTCTATGATCAGCAGCGCAAAGTCGTTGGCCAAGCGCATCTGGCAGGCTGCCAACGAACCTGATCGGCGCTATGATTAATACCTGACCGCCCGGAAATTGATCATGCGCAGAATTCTGCTTTTTCTCGCCATCAGCTCGCTGGCCGGCTGTATGACCCCGTTGCCTGCCGCGAACCCGAACATGGCCTGGGTCGACTTCGCCATGCCGACGCCCGGGGGCAAGGTCCTCATGGCCGAAAGCCTGGACAATAAGCGCCTGAAAGACGGGCGATTCTTCCAGGTCACACCCGGCAGCCATGAACTGAAGGTTCGCTTCGACTTCGAGCAGTTTTACGGAGGCTTTGGCATGGACTTAGACTCGCCAAACCGACTGTGCTATTTGACCGTGCGCTACGATCATTTCGAAGCCGGCCAACGTTACCTGCTCGAAGCTCGCTCGCTGACCACCACGCCCAGCGCCCGGCTGTATAACGCCAAGCGCGAGCTCGTCGCCGAAGAGAATCAGACTTTTTGCATCCCGTAAGACGGATTATCTGTCGTTCTTCTGATAGATGATTTTCTTCGTTCCGCCTTCACACGTGCCGACCACCATGTTCTGGTCGTGCACTTCATCATTGGTGACGATCTCCAGGGTGTAGGACGATACGTTATTGGCCTGGATCTTGGATTCGATCTCGGCCTTGAGTTCTTCGCAGGATTTGGTTGCCGCCAGGGCCGATGTGGCCAGCACACTGCAGATAACCGCCAAGGCAAAACGTTTCATGGTTGAAGCTCCCTTGAGGCAGCGCGCACAGTCATGCGCTGAAGCTGCTGTCAGTTATTCGACCACAGTTTCAGTTCATGAGTTCTGATTTGTAGCAGCTGGCGTGCCAGCTGCTACCAGGGAGCGATCAGCCCACGAGTGTCGCATCAAGCGTGATTTTGGCGTTCAACACCTTGGAAACCGGGCAGCCTACTTTGGCTTTTTTGCTCAATTCCTCGAATTGCTGCTGGCTCGCGCCAGGGATTTTCGCTTTGAGCGTCAGGTGCACGGCGGTGATCGCAAAACCACCGTCGACCTGATCCAGCGTCACCTCGGCCTGGGTGTCAATCGTGTCGGCCTTGAGGCCAGCCTCGCCGAGAATCATCGAAAATGCCATGGAGAAACACCCCGCGTGAGCGGCGCCGATCAGCTCTTCCGGGTTGGTGCCCGGGCCGCCCTCGAAACGTGCCTTGAAGCCATAAGGTGCATCTTTCAGGACCCCGGTTTCGGTCGAGATAGAACCAAGGCCGGTCTTCAAATCACCGACCCAATGTGCCGATGCTTTCTTTTTGATACCCATCTGTGCCTCCTCAATATCCGGCGCGAGAATCGCGCCTTCATGGTTTTCGGTTGCCTGGGTTCTGAGGATAGAAGGCTGAGCAAAGTTCATCGTGTCGGATCGAACCGCTTATCTGGTCGGCAATTTCACGTCTGCTATTGAAACTCGGGTATATGCCCACATTGCATAGAACACGCTCATGCATTCGGCAGGTTTTCGTTGGTGAGAAAAGCCTGCGTACCCTCATTGGAGAAGCCGGCTTATGAAACAACTGTCCGATATCAAGTTCTCGACGCTGGACCTGGTGCCCGTTCGCGAGAACGGCAGCCCTGCGCAATCGCTGCGCAACTCGCTGGACCTGGCGCAACACGTGGAGAAGTGGGGCTATAACCGCTTCTGGGTCGCCGAACACCACAACATGGATGGCATCGCCAGCTCCGCGACTTCCGTACTGCTTGGCTACCTGGCCGGCGGGACGTCGAGCATTCGTGTCGGCTCTGGTGGCGTGATGCTGCCCAACCATGCGCCGCTGGTGATCGCCGAACAATTCGGCACCCTCGAAAGCCTCTATCCGGGGCGAATCGACCTCGGTCTGGGTCGCGCACCGGGCTCCGATCAGATGACCGCCCGCGCCTTGCGCCGTGAACGCTCCGGCAGCGCCGACGATTTCCCCGAAGACGTGGCCGAACTGATGCGTTACCTGGGTCCACGCACGCCGGACCAGCGCATTATCGCGATGCCCGGCACCGGCACCCATGTGCCGGTCTGGCTGCTGGGCTCCAGCCTGTTCAGCGCGCAACTGGCCGGCGAGCGCGGTTTGCCTTACGCCTTCGCCTCGCATTTCGCACCGCGTTATATGCATGAAGCGATTCGGGTTTACCGCAATCACTTCAAGCCTTCAGCCGTACTGGATAAACCCTACGTGATGCTGGGCGTGCCGCTGGTAGCCGCCGACACCGACGAACGCGCCGATTACCTGGCGACCTCGGTCTACCAACGGATTCTGGCGCTGATGCGTGGCCAAAGCCTGGTTCAGCGGCCACCGGTGAAAACCATGGATGGCCTGTGGTTGCCCCATGAGAGAGAAGCTGTCGGTGATTTCCTCGGCCTGGCCATGGTCGGCAGCCCGGCGAAAATTCGCGGCAAACTTGAAGTGCTGATCGAGCAGACTCAAGCCGACGAGTTGATCTTCACCTGTGACCTGTACGAACACGCTGATCGCCTGCATTCCTACGAACTGCTGGCGCAAGTGATGAAGGGCTGAGTCTCGGACAGCACCTGCAAAAAAGCCGACGCCATGGCGTCGGCTTTACATAAACAGCTGACTCACCTACTTCTTGTAGACGATGACCTTCTTGCCTGCCTCGCATTTTCCGACCACCTTGCCACCCGCGGCCGCGCCTTTATCGACAATTTCCAGCGAATAGTTTTTGGAGCCCTTGGCATCGATTTTTGCCGCAATTTCGCTTTTCAGCTCTTCGCACGGTTTGCCCGCCGCAAAGGTTGTTCCCGCAATGCTCAACAAACCCACCGCCAATATAAATTTCTTCATCGGTCACATTCCCTGGTCGGATCAAAAGGGGTAAGCGTTAACACTCGGGCGCCTGACGCCCAAGACGAAGTAGCGCTTTGCCATTCCCTATGGCAATCGGCCAGCGCACAAGTTCAGAAGCCTAGCTCAACCTCAGCTGTTGGCAATCCGGAACCCGACTTTGAGCGTGACCTGAAAGTGTGCCGCCTTGCCGTCCTTGATGTGCCCGCGGGTTTCGGTAACCTCGAACCACTCCATGAGCTTGATGCTTTTGCTGGCCTCGGCCAATGCATTGTTGATGGCCTCTTCAATGCTGGTGGGGGACGAGCCAACCAGTTCGACTTTCTTGTAGGTGTGATGGTCAGTCATGGCGTTCTCCTGGAATTGTGATTAGAGCCTAGCAGCGATTGTCGGTATTTCTTCTGTCGTTGAAGGTTCAAAATGAATGCACTTTCCCGAACCGTTGGAGTCCCAACCAACATACGCACTCAATCAAAGAAGGAGAGTCACCATGGCCATCACCTCGTTGCGTAAAGCGTCATTGCAAAGCATGGAAGCCGAGATCGAGAGTCTGCTCAAGTCGCTGGAAAGCTTGAAGAGTGATACCTCGGACGAGTCGCTGAAAACTCTCAAGGCCCTCAAAAACAACGCCGAGAACGCACTGAAACACTCGCGCCACCTGCTCAGCGATGCGTACGAAGAAGTCAAAGTCAAAACCCGCGAAACCGGAATCGCCACCCGCGATTACGCTCAGGAGCACCCATGGACTACCGCTAGCGTCGCGGTCGGTGCCTTGGGTTTGGTGGCGGCGTATCTGCTGTACAAACGCGGCCATTAAGGCTGGCGCAGTTCGTTTTTCAGCCACTGCGCCAACTGCCGAGCGCGCCCGTCTGCGGCGCGCTTGGGTAGCCACAACGCCAGTTGCGCCGGGGTTTCACTAAAACCCCACGGCGCGACCAGGCGACCGGCCTTCAAGTCCTCGGCCACCAGCGGCTCAGGGGCAATCGCCACGCCCAGCCCGGCCACCGCCGCCTCCAGCAAATAATACAAATGCTCGAAACCCTGCCCGAACTTCAGCGCCTTGGCGTCGAGGTCGTTGCGCTGCGCCCAACTGGGCCAGGCTTGCGGACGTGAAGTGGTGTGCAACAAGGATTGGTTGAGCAGCGCAGCCGCCGGCGCCTGACGCAGGCTGTCGTAACCGGCAAAGCGTGGGCTGAGCACCGGGCCGATGCGCTCGCTGGCCAATTCATAAACCTGCATGTCCGCAGGCCACGGCGGCTCGGCAAACACCAGCAAGGCATCGAGCCCCGGCCGTCGTGGGTCAAGATCGCCTTCACCCGCCGACAGGTGCAAACGCAAGTCCGGCAAGTCGGCATTCAACCGGCCCAGACGTGGAATGAACCAGCGCGCCAGCAAGCTGCCAGAGCAACCGAGCACGAACGGCGCGTCGGCGTGGCCTTGCGTCAGCTCACCGCACACGGTGCGCAAACGCTCGAAGGCCTCGCTGCTGGCATCGCGTAAGCGCACGCCGGCATCTGTGAGTTTCAGGCCGCGCCCATCCTTGACGAACAGGCTCACCCCCAGATGTTCCTCCAGCACTTTCAGCTGTCGACTGACCGCACCGTGAGTCACGTGCAGTTGCTCCGCAGCCTGACTGACGCTGTTCAGGCGGGCAGTGGCCTCGAAGGCGCGCAAGGCGTTCAGCGGGGGAAGGTCATGGCTCATGGGATCTGTGAGTTTTCCTGACAGGTTACGGCGATCTTATCGGTTTTCAGCTTTGGACGTCAGGGGTAGAGTGAACGCCATTGCCATTTCACGAATTCAACTGGAGCGCCCCATGACCCAGACTAATCTGCGCAACGGCCCTGATGCCAACGGCCTGTTTGGCGCGTTCGGCGGCCGCTACGTTGCCGAGACCCTGATGCCGTTGATCCTCGACCTGGCCCGCGAATATGAAGCGGCCAAGGATGATCCGGCGTTCAAAGAAGAACTGGCCTACTTCCAGCGCGACTACGTCGGCCGCCCAAGCCCGCTGTACTTCGCCGAGCGCCTGACCGAATTCTGCGGCGGCGCGAAGATCTACCTCAAGCGCGAAGAGCTGAACCACACCGGCGCGCACAAGATCAACAACTGCATCGGCCAGATCCTGCTGGCGCGGCGCATGGGCAAAAAACGCATCATCGCCGAGACCGGCGCCGGCATGCACGGCGTGGCGACAGCCACCGTGGCCGCGCGCTTTGGCCTCGATTGCGTGATCTACATGGGCACCACCGACATAGAGCGCCAACAGGCCAACGTGTTCCGCATGAAACTGCTGGGCGCCGAAGTGATCCCCGTGGTTGCCGGCACCGGCACCCTGAAAGACGCGATGAACGAAGCCCTGCGTGACTGGGTGACCAACGTCGACAGCACTTTCTACCTGATCGGCACCGTGGCCGGCCCGCACCCTTACCCAGCGATGGTCCGCGACTTCCAGGCGGTGATCGGCAAGGAAACCCGCGAACAACTGCAAGCCAAGGAAGGTCGCCTGCCGGACAGCCTGGTGGCGTGCATTGGCGGTGGTTCCAACGCCATGGGCCTGTTCCACCCGTTCCTCGATGACAAAAGCGTCGAAATCATCGGCGTTGAAGCGGCGGGCCATGGCATCGAAACCGGCAAGCATGCGGCCAGCCTGAACGGCGGCGTACCGGGCGTGCTGCACGGCAACCGGACCTTCCTGCTGCAGGACGACGATGGCCAGATCATCGATGCTCACTCGATCTCCGCCGGCCTCGACTATCCGGGCATCGGTCCGGAACACGCCTGGTTGCATGACATCGGCCGCGTTCAGTACACCTCGGTGACTGACCACGAAGCCTTGGACGCCTTCCACAAATGCTGCCGCCTGGAAGGGATTATTCCTGCACTGGAAAGCGCCCACGCCCTGGCCGAAGTGTTCAAACGCGCACCGACCCTGCCGAAGGATCACCTGATGGTGGTCAACCTGTCAGGCCGTGGCGACAAAGACATGCAGACCGTCATGCACCACATGGAAAACTCTCAGCAGGAGAAACACTGATGAGCCGCCTGCAAACGCGCTTCGCCGAACTCAAAGAACAGAACCGCGCCGCCCTGGTGACCTTCGTCACTGCCGGCGACCCGAGCTATGACACCTCGCTGGCGATCCTCAAAGGTTTGCCAGCGGCGGGCGCCGACGTGATCGAACTGGGCATGCCCTTCACCGATCCGATGGCCGACGGCCCGGCAATCCAGCTCGCCAACATCCGCGCCTTGGGTGCCAAGCAGAACCTGGCAAAAACCCTGCAAATGGTTCGCGAGTTCCGCAAAGACAACAACCACACGCCGCTGGTGCTGATGGGTTACTTCAACCCGATTCATTACTACGGCGTACCGCGCTTCATCAGCGACGCCAAGGAAGCCGGTGTCGATGGCCTGATCGTGGTCGACATGCCGCCAGAACATAACGCCGAGCTGTGCGACCCGGCGCAAGCGGCTGGCATCGACTTCATCCGCCTGACCACGCCGACCACCGACGACGTGCGTCTGCCGACGGTGCTCAATGGCAGTTCCGGTTTTGTGTACTACGTGTCGGTGGCCGGTGTGACCGGTGCTGGCGCAGCGACCCTGGAACACGTCGAAGAAGCCGTGGCCCGCTTGCGTCGCCACACCGACCTGCCGATCAGCATCGGGTTCGGCATCCGCACACCGGAGCAAGCGGCGTCCATCGCCCGTCTGGCAGACGGCGTGGTGGTGGGTTCGGCGCTGATCGACCACATCGCCAACGCGACCACACCCGAGCAGGCCATCGACGGCGTACTCGGCCTGTGCTCGGCACTGTCCGAAGGTGTGCGTAAAGCCCGCGTCAGCTAAGAGTAAAGTTCCTGATACAGAGGAATTAGTGCCCGGCGCCGCAGACTAAATAGCAAGACCCAGGGGTTTGGAACCGAGTTCTAAGCCCCTTTTTTTGCTGTGGATGCTCTGAGGAAGACCCAAATGAAAATGCCCAAACGCTTGATCGCCAGCCTGGGTGTATTGATGCTCAGCGCCACGCCCTTGCTCCACGTAAGCGCCGATGAGCGCGACGATCATGATCGCGGTGGCCCGCGGTATGAGCATCGCGGCGATGATCACCGCGATCACCGCCCTGAATACAGACGGCCACCTCAGGACTTCGGTCCGGTGCGCGAAGTGATCCGCGTCAACCACGGGTATTTCGTCCGCGGTGCACCACCACCGCCAGGCGTTCGCTGGGTCAGAGGCCAACCCTTGCCGCGCGGCTACTACGGCGAACGCCTGGACAGCCGAGCCCTCGAACGCTTGCCGTATTACCCAGGTTACGAATGGCGACGCATGGGCGGTGACATCGTGCTGATCGCCATAGGCACCGGAGTGGTTTATGAGGTGCTGGAGGGTGTGTTGTATTGAGTGTTGATCAGGGTTTTGTGTAACCCGAACCACCGCCATCGCGAGCAGGCTCGCTCCCACAGAGGAACGCATTTCAATGTGGGAGCGAGCCTGCTCGCGATGAGGCCCTGACAGGCAACCCAGCCTGCTTAAAAAATCGACAAATCCAGTGGCCGAACCGCACCCAGCCAGATCGCATGGTCGGTGTGGTCGGCCAGGTCATCGCCGGTGTCCGGGTGCACAAATACCACCAAACCTTTGCGATTAAGCGCCAGCCACGGCAGCACTTCGCCGAGCAGTTCCGGTGCGAAGGCCAGCTGGCAACTCCAGTCCGGGTGCGGGCCGACCAGCCGTTCGTGCACCCGGCCCATCTTCAGCGCAAACAACTGCGCAGCCTGCTCACACAGGGCTCGCGCCTGATCGATGGTGTTCGCGTCAAAGTACACATGGGCGTGATAGCCCTTGATCCGTTGCATAGCGTTCTCGTGTCTCGGGATTCATTCCACCCGCAACGCTACACCGCAATCGATGGCAGCGCCAAACCTGTCAGCGACTCCGCGCTGCTGGCCTGTTCGGTCATCAGCCAGTCGACGAACTGCTGGATCAGCGCACCGCGGCGTTTGCGCTGGGGCAGGACCACGTAATAGCCGAAGCTCGATATCGCCGTCTCGGTAATCGGCCGGCACAACAAGCCTTGCGCCAACAAGTTATCCACAAGGTGCCGCCAACCAATCGCCACGCCCTGGCCGCCAATCGCCGCTTGAATCAACAGCGTGTAGTTGTCGAAACGCAGCTGCCCCGGTGCAGGTGGAGTGGCGATGCCCAAAGTGCGGAACACGCCGCTCCAGTCGAACCAATGGCTGCTGTTTTCACCGCGTAAATGCAGCAGCGGTAATTCCTGCAATGCGTGGGCGGGCAGGGGTATCGCGCGGTCTTTGAGCAGCAGCGGGCTGCACACCGGGAATACTTCCTCACTGAACAGCCAATGGCTTTCGCCCTGCTTGAAACGCCCATCACCAAACAGCACGGCCACGTCGATGTCAGTGCGCAGCATGTTGTGGCTGCGTTCGCTGGTGACCAGGCTGACGTCCACCTGCGGATTGGCTTGGTGGAAGCGGTGCAGACGCGGCATCAGCCAATAGGCGGCGAAGGCGAAGTCGGTGGCCACCTGCAACACCTCATGCTGATGCTGGGCGCTGATCGCGTTCAGCCCGGCGTCGATGCTCTGCAAACCGGCCTGCACCTGTTCGAACAGAATCGCTCCGGCCTCGGTCAGCTCGATGCCTCGGTAGATGCGGTCGAACAACCGCGTGCCGAGTTGCTCCTCCAACCGTTTGAGCTGCTGGCTGACAGCAGGCTGCGTGGTGCCGAGTTCCACCGCCGCAGCGGTGAAGCTGCGGTGACGTGCAGCGGCCTCAAAGGCGCGGAACAGGTCCAGAGACAAATCACCAAGGGCGTCATACATAAGCTGTGCTTATCCTAGTCATTGCCGGGCGTGGGCTTTACCGTGAAGTGCGTGGGCTACATCCTCGATCACAGCACTTTCGCATAACTGCTCACTATGGAATGCCGCGATCTCATGAAGCGCAAGAACATTCTTTTCATCATGGCCGATCAAATGGCCGCGCCCCTGTTGCCGTTCTACGGTTCATCGCCGATCAAGCTGCCCAACCTGAGCCGCCTCGCCGCGCAAGGCGTGGTGTTCGACGCCGCGTATTGCAACAGCCCATTGTGCGCCCCTTCGCGTTTCACCCTGGTCAGCGGCCAGTTACCGAGCAAGATCGGCGCCTACGACAACGCGGCGGATTTTCCGGCGGACGTGCCGACTTATGCCCACTACCTGCGGCGCCTGGGCTACCGCACTGCGTTGTCCGGCAAGATGCACTTCTGTGGCCCGGATCAGTTGCATGGCTACGAAGAGCGCCTGACCAGCGACATCTACCCGGCCGACTACGGCTGGGCAGTGAACTGGGATGAGCCGGACGTACGCCCGAGCTGGTATCACAACATGTCCTCGGTGCTGCAGGCCGGGCCCTGCGTGCGCACCAATCAGCTGGATTTCGACGAAGAGGTGGTGTTCAAGGCCCAGCAGTACCTGTTCGATCACATCCGCGAAGATGGCGACCAGCCGTTTTGCCTGACCGTGTCGATGACTCACCCACACGATCCGTACACCATTCCCAAAGCCTTTTGGGAGCTGTACGACAACCTAGACATCCCGTTGCCGGAAACCCCGGCGCAAACCGATCTCGATCCGCATTCCCAGCGTCTGCTTAAAGTGTACGACCTGTGGGACAAGCCGCTGCCTGTGGATAAGATTCGCGATGCGCGGCGCGCCTATTTCGGTGCGTGCAGCTATATCGACAGCAACGTCGGCAAACTTCTGCAAACCCTCGAGGATACGGGGCTGATCGATGACACCATCATCGTCTTCTCCGGCGACCACGGCGACATGCTCGGCGAGCGTGGGCTCTGGTACAAAATGCACTGGTTCGAAATGGCCGCCCGCGTGCCGCTGCTGGTCAGCGCACCGGGGCAGTTCGCCGCTGGCCGAGTAAGCGCTGCGGTGTCCACCGCCGACTTGCTGCCAACCCTGGTGGAACTGGCCGGCGGCACGTTGGAACCCGGCTTGCCACTGGACGGCCGTTCGCTGGTGCCACACCTGCAAGGGCAGGGCGGACACGACGAAGTGTTTGGTGAATACATGGCCGAAGGCACCATCAGTCCACTGATGATGATCCGCCGTGGCGCGTACAAATTCATCTACAGCGAAGACGATCCGTGCCTGCTCTTCGACGTACACAACGATCCGCACGAACAGGAGGAGCTCAGCCAATCCACGCAACATCGTCAGTTGTTCGACGATTTTCTCGCCGAAGCACGGGAAAAATGGAATATCCCGGAAATCCACCAACAGGTCCTCGCCAGCCAGCGTCGACGACGTTTCGTCGCCCAGGCGCTGACCCTCGGCAAGTTGAAGAGCTGGGACCACCAGCCGCTGGTGGACGCCAGCCAGCAGTACATGCGCAACCACATCGACCTCGATGATCTGGAGCGCAAAGCACGTTATCCACAACCCTGCCAAAACCAATAACGTAAGGGGAAGAACATGCAAAAGTTATCCACAGTACTGACGGCGGGGCTGCTGGCCTTGAGCAGCGTTTCGGCCTACGCCGAGCAAAGTTGCGACACGGTGAAAATGGCGGACCCGGGCTGGAGCGACATCGCCGCGACCAACGCCATCACCGGTTTCCTGCTTGAGGGCATGGGCTACAAGGCCAAGGTCGACACCTTGGCGGTGCCGATCACCTTTGGCGGGCTCAAGGACGGCCAGGTCGATGTGTTCCTGGGTAACTGGATGCCGGCGCAGCAAGGCTTCTACGACAAATTCGTGGCCAACGGCGATGTCACCCAACTGTCGAAGAACCTCGATGGCACCGAGTTCACCCTGGCCGTGCCGGACTACGTGTGGGACGCCGGTGTGCATAACTTTGCCGACCTGAACAAATACGCCGACAAATTCGACAAGAAGATCTACGGCATCGGCTCCGGCGCCCCGGCAAACATCTCGCTGCAGGAGATCATCAAGAAGAACGATTTCGACCTCGGCCAATGGAAGCTGATCGAATCCAGCGAACAGGCAATGCTCGCCGAAGTGTCCCGCGCGGTGAAAAAGCAGAAGTTCGTGACCTTCCTCGGCTGGACCCCGCACCCGATGAACGTGCAGTTGAAAATGCATTACCTGAAGGGCGGCGAGAAATACTTCGGCGACACCGGCAGTGTCCACACCCTGACCCGCAAAGGTTATGCACAGGCCTGCCCGAACGTTGGCAAGCTGCTGACCAACCTGAGCTTCACCCAGGAGATGGAGAACAGCATCATGGCCGAGGTGGTGAACAAGAAGCTCAGCAACGCCGACGCGGCGAAGGCGTGGATCAAGGCCAATCCGGCGGTGCTGGACAAGTGGCTGGATGGCGTGAAGACCGTGGACGGGAAGGACGCGTTGCCAGCCGTAAAGGCCAAACTGTAAGGATCTCTGACCACCCTGTGGCGAGGGAGCTTGCTCCCGCTCGACCGCGCAGCGGTCGCAAAATCGCTCATTGCGTTGTATCTGAAAGAGCGCGATTGCCGGTTTTGGGGCTGCTATGCAGCCCAGCGGGAGCAAGCTCCCTCGCCACAATGCTTTATCCTGACGCCTTTGAATGATTCCGACCGAGAGGCCCCATGGCAATCTCCAGACGCCATAAGCTCTTCCCCTTTCTCAGTTGGCTGCCCCGGCAAACCCGCGCCAGCGTTGGCCGCGACCTTGTCGTTGGCCTCAGCGGGGCGATTCTTGCGTTGCCGCAGTCCATTGCCTACGCCCTGATCGCCGGGTTACCCGCCGAATACGGCTTGTACGCTGCCATCGTCCCGGTGTTGATTGCCTGCCTCTGGGGGTCCTCCTGGCATTTGATCTGTGGCCCGACAGCAGCGATCTCTATCGTTCTTTACGCCAGCATCAGTCCCTTGGCCGTGCCCGGTTCCCAGGACTACATCACGCTGATCCTGCTGCTGACCTTCCTCGCCGGTATTTTCCAGTGGCTGCTGGGCATGTTGCGCTTTGGCGCGCTGGTGAACTTTGTCTCGCACTCGGTGGTGCTGGGTTTCACCCTCGGTGCGGCGGTGGTGATCGCCCTCGGGCAGTTGCCGAACCTGTTGGGGCTGGACCTGCCGAATCAGGCGACGGCGCTGAACAGCCTGGTGTCACTGATCGGCGACATTGGCGCGCTGGATAAACCGTCGCTGGTGCTGGGCCTTGGCACGCTGGCAGTGGGCATTGCGCTGAAACTGCTGCTGCCACGCTGGCCGAGCCTGTTGATCAGCCTGATCTTCAGCGGGCTGCTGGTGTGGCTGTGGCCGTCGATGTTTGGCCATGTGAAGTTGGTCAGCTCGTTCGTGGGCCGGTTGCCGCCGTTCAGCCCATTGCCGCTGGATCTGGACCTGGTGTTGCGCCTGCTGCCCAGTGCGGTGGCAGTCGGCATGCTCGGGCTGGTGACCAGCCTGTCGATTGCCCGCTCCTTGTCGCAACGCTCGCAGCAGTTACTCGATGCGAATCAGGAGGTCCGCGCGCAGGGGCTTTCGAACATCGTCGGCAGCTTTTTCGCAGGCTCGCTATCGGCCGGTTCCTTTACCCGTTCGGGATTGAGTTATGAGGCGGGTGCCTGCTCGCCACTGGCCGGGGTGTTCTCGGCGCTGTGGGTGGCGTTGTTTGCACTGACCGGGGCGACGCTGATAGCGCATATCCCGATTCCAGCGATGGCCGGGAGCATTCTGCTGATTTGCTGGGGATTGGTGGACCATCGCGGCATTCGCGCGTTGTTTCGGGTCAGCCATGCCGAATTCGCGGTGATGGCGCTGACATGCGTCGCCACCTTGCTGCTGGAACTACAAACGGCGATCTACGCCGGGGTGTTGGCCTCGCTGTTTTTCTACCTCAAACGCACCTCGCAACCCCGCGTGCAGCAATGGAGCGAAGGCGATGAAGAGATTCTACGGGTCGGCGGCTCGATCTTCTTCGGTGCCAGCCACTACCTGCAAGTCCGTCTGCAACGCACTCAAGGTTTGAAGGTGGTGATCGAAGGGCAGTACATCAACTTCATCGACTATTCCGGCGTAGAGATGCTGCACCAGGAAGCGCGCCGACTGCTCAGACAAGGCCGCAGCCTGATCCTGCGCCGGGCGCGGGGGCATGTGGTCGAGGAGTTGATAAAGCTCGAAGGAGCGGAGAAATGCCCGATCCGGTTTGAGGATTGAAACACGCAAATACCACGTCGGGCCCAACCCCTGTGGCGAGGGAGCAAGCTCCCTCGCCACAAAAGCCTAGAGCGCCAGCTGGCGGCGGAGTTCGGCCAGCACCGGCGCGGTGTCCGGGCGTACGCCGCGCCACAGGAAGAACGCTTCGGCGGCCTGTTCGGCGAGCATCCCCAAGCCATCCATCGACACCGCGGCGCCGTGTTCGCTGGCCCAGCGGCAGAACGAGGTCGGTTCCTTGCTGTACATCATGTCGTAGCAAACGGTCTTGCCCGGCTCGATCAGGCTGCTGGCAATCGGTGGTACATCGCCTGACAGACTGGCCGACGTCGCATTGATGATCAGGTCCACCGGCTCACGCAGCCAGTCGAAACCACTGGCGGACACCGGACCAAGATCAGCGAACAGTTCGGCCAGCAATTCGGCTTTTTCCAGTGTGCGATTGGCAATGATCACCGACGCCGGCTGCTCGGCCAGCAACGGCTCCAGCGCGCCACGCACCGCACCGCCAGCGCCCAGCAGCAGAATGCGTTTACCGCGCAGGCTGAACCCGGCGTTGACCGTCAAATCCCGCACCAGCCCGGCGCCATCGGTGTTGTCGCCCAACAAGCTGCCATCCGCCAGTTTGCTCAAGGTGTTGACCGCACCTGCTCGCTGCGCCCGTTCCGTCAGGCTGTTGGCCAGACGATAGGCGTCTTCCTTGAACGGCACCGTGACGTTGGCACCACGGCCTTCGCGGAAAAACTCCGTGGCACAACCGGAAAAGTCATCCAGCGGCGCCAGCAAGGTGCTGTAGTCCAGTTTTTGAGCGGTCTGCTCGGCAAACAGGCGATGGATCAACGGCGATTTACTGTGGCCAATCGGGTTACCGAATACGACGTAACGGTCCATCAGGAGTCCTCGTTCAGGCGTTAGCCAACCAATCGCGGTCTTGCAGGAAATACTCGGTCAGGCGCGCTTCTTCGCTACCAGGCTCGGGCTTCCAGTCGTAACCCCAACGCACTTGCGGCGGCAGCGACATGAGAATCGACTCGGTACGCCCGCCCGATTGCAGGCCGAACAGCGTGCCACGGTCGTACACCAGGTTGAATTCGACGTAGCGCCCACGGCGAAACTCCTGGAACTCACGCTGTTTCGCGGTAAAAGCTTGTGCCTTGCGACGCTGGACGATCGGCAGGTAAGCGTCGATGTAAGCATCGCCGATAGCGCGCATGAAGGCGAAGCAGGTGTCGAAGTCCCACTCGTTCAGGTCATCGAAGAACAGACCGCCGATACCCCGAGGCTCGTTGCGATGCTTGATGTGGAAATAGCTGTCGCACCACGCCTTGTAACGGCTGTAGACGTCTGGCCCAAAGGGCTCGCAGGCCTTCGCGGCCACGCGGTGCCAATGCGCGCAGTCTTCTTCATTGCCGTAGTAAGGCGTCAGGTCGAAACCGCCGCCGAACCACCAGACCGGTTCTTCGCCTTCTTTCTCGGCGATGAAAAAGCGCACGTTGGCGTGGGACGTCGGCACATGCGGGTTGTGCGGGTGAATCACCAGCGACACGCCAAGGGCTTCGAAACCGCGCCCGGCCAGTTCCGGCCGATGGGCGCTGGCGGACGGCGGAAGACCGCTGCCAAAGACGTGGGAAAAGTTGACACCGCCCTTCTCGATGACCGCGCCGTTTTCGATCACCCGCGTGCGACCGCCACCACCGGCAGGCCGGGTCCAGGCGTCTTCGACGAAACGAGTGCCACCGTCTTCGGCTTCCAGCGCAGCACAAATGCGGTCTTGCAGGTCGAGCAGGTAGGCTTTTACGGCCTCGGTGCGGGTAGTCATGGCATCACCTTGAATCGGGCAAAGCTACGCGGCGCACGATCAGAACGGCGGCCGGCGCAAATGGGCGCGTAGCATAACACTGCACTCGTGACCGTCGCAGTTGACGAAGATCAAGCTTAGGAGTCCGATAGGGTCCTTCGCCGAAAGACCGACGGCAAACACACCCAAGGAGAGTGCAGATGGCCAAACGTATCCAGTTCCGTGCCCATGGCGGCCCAGAAGTGCTTGAGTATGTGGATTATCAGCCTGCCGAGCCGGGCCCGCAGCAAGTACGCGTCAGCAACAAGGCTATCGGTCTGAATTTCATCGACACCTATTACCGCAGCGGCCTCTACGCGCCGCCCGCCCTGCCATCGGGCCTGGGCGCGGAAGGCGCGGGCGTGGTCGACGCGGTGGGCAGCGACGTCACGCGTTTCAAGGTCGGTGACCGCGTGGCCTACGGCAGTGGCCCACTGGGTGCTTACAGCGAGATGCATGTGTTGCCGCAAGACAATCTGGTGCATCTGCCGGACGCCATCAGTTTCGAACAGGCCGCGGGCGTCATGCTCAAGGGCCTGACCGTGCAGTACCTGTTGCGTCAGACCTACGAACTCAAGGGTGGCGAGACCATCCTGTTTCACGCCGCTGCCGGTGGTGTCGGTTCGCTGGCCTGCCAATGGGCCAAGGCCTTGGGCGTGAAGCTGATCGGTACCGTCAGTTCGCCGGAAAAAGCCGCACTGGCAAAATCCCTCGGAGCCTGGGCAACCATCGACTACAGCAAGGAAAACGTCGTACAGCGTGTGCTGGAACTGACTGATGGCAAAAAGGTGCCGGTGGTCTACGACGGCGTTGGCAAGGACACCTGGCTGACTTCGCTCGACTGCGTGGCGCCACGCGGGCTGGTGGTGAGTTTCGGCAACGCATCGGGTGCGGTGGACGGGGTGAACCTGGGGATTCTCGCGGCGAAGGGCTCGCTGTACGTGACCCGGCCAACCCTGGGGACTTACGCCAACAACGCTGAAAACCTGCAAACCATGGCCGATGAGCTGTTCGGGATGATCATCAGCGGCCAGCTGAAGGTGGACATCAACCAGCGTTATCCACTGGCTGACGCGGCTAAGGCGCAGATTGAGCTGTCGGCGCGGCGTACTACCGGGTCGACGGTGCTTTTGCCTTAAGATTTATGGTGTCTGTCAGGCCCTCATCGCGAGCAGGCTCGCTCCCACAGTAGATCTTTAGTGAACACAAAATTTGTGTACGACATAGGTCCAGTGTGGGAGCGAGCCTGCTCGCGATGGGCTCACCTCGGTCTCAAGCCGGGCGCACCACATTGCCGGTCGCCAGATCGCGAATCAGGCTCGGGTTTTTCCGGCCGCCCAGATTCCCGCCCAGCACCAGATCGATTTGCCCGCGGAAATACTGCTCGACACGAATTCGCGAACGCGCTGCCGGCCGGCCTTGCGGGTTGGCCGAAGTCGACACCAGTGGCCCGACCAACGAACACAAATCCCGCACCAGAGGGTGATCGCTAACCCGCAACGCCACGGTCTCATGCACTCCGGTGATCCATTGCGGCAGCATGTTCTGATGGGGCACCAGCCAGGTGTTCGGCCCCGGCCAGGTGCTGGCCATGCGATCCATCCACAGTTCCGGGAAGTCTTCGAACAGGAAGTCGAACTGGCGAATGTTGTCGGCAATCAGGATCAGGCCCTTTTCCACCGAACGGCCCTTGATCGCCAGCAAGCGATACACCGCCTCTTCGTCCCAAGGGTCGCAACCCAGACCCCAGACAGCTTCGGTTGGGTAAGCAATCACCGCCCCTGCGCGAATAGCTTGTGCGGCTTGTTGCACACGCCAACTGTTGACCATTACCGACTCTCCAAAATAAGGCTGTGCGCAGTTTACCGATCTTTCATGAACCTAGCTTACGCGCGCAAACCAGCGTCCGCCTTCACTCACCGCTCGACCCTCCATTTCAAGCTCTGTCAGCGCCGCCAATACCTTCGGCAACGCCCATCCCGCCGCGTCGGCCAAGGCCTCGCTGGTATGCGGGGCGGCAAACAGCAGACACAGCAACGGATGATCGACGGGCGCCGCAGCGTCTGTGGATAACGGCAGATTCTGCCAGCCACGCAGGCCTTCGAGGATATGTTCGATGGTTTCCACCAATACCGCGCCGTCACGGATCAACTGGTGGCAACCACGGGCCCCGGGGTGATGGATCGATCCTGGAATGGCATACACCTCGCGTCCCTGTTCTGCCGCCAACCGTGCAGTGATCAGCGAGCCGCTGGCGACACTGGCCTCGACCACCAGCACGCCGAGGGATAAACCGCTGATGATCCGATTGCGCCGCGGGAAGTTGCTGGCCTGCGGTCCGGCGTCCAGCGGGAACTCGGAAACCACCGCACTGCCTTGCGCAATCATCGCGTCGGCGATCCGCCGATTGCGCTGTGGATAAAAATTTTCCAGACCGGTGCCGAGCACTCCGACGGTCTGCCCACCGACGTCCAGTGCGGCTTGATGTGCCGCCGCATCGATCCCCAACGCCAGACCGCTGGTGATGACAAATCCGGCACCCGCCAGGCTGCGGGAAAACGCCGCAGCGGTGTCCATTCCCGGCCTCGATGCGCGCCGGCTACCGACCATCGCCAGCTGCGGTTTTTCCAGAATGCCTGGATCACCCGCGACAAACAGCAACGGTGGCGGGTCACTGATTTCTGCCAACAGCGCCGGGTAGCCCGGCTGGTCAAACATCAGTAAATGCTGGCCCTCACGCTCTAGCCAGGCCAATGCGTGGTAGGCGCCGTCACGAATTTCAGGGCTACGTCTGGCCTCGGCACTTGCCGCCGGCAATCCCAAGGCGCGCCAGGCAGAGGCCGGTGCGCTGATGGCTTTTGAGGCCGAGCCGAAGGCTTCGAGCAGCTTTTGAAAACGTCGAGGGCCGAGCTCCGGGAGACGATGCAAACGCAAACGCGCTTCCAGTTCCGCCGGTGAAACCTGCGTAGGTGCAAACAGCGGCATAAGATCATCCTTGATCGTTATTGGTCGTGTTGAATCAGCAACAAGCTGTGGATAAGTCTGTTGGTAACGTGTTGAGTCTTTTACGGATTACGCACCTTGTCCATCACCGCCAGGGAGCGCGAGGCGTTGAGTACCAAGCCATAGCTGAGCTTTTCGTAGGTGCGGAAGATCATCAGCAAACCGGCGCGCTCATCCGGGATTTTCACCTGTTCGCCCGTGACCCGGTCACGCACGGTTTCACCGGTTTTCATCACCACCAGCACGTTGCCTTCGGCCAAGCCGTCGCGCTGGCCCTTGTTCAAAGTGACCACATCGAGCGCACCGATCTGCGTAACACCGCGTGGCACGTCGATGATCAAGCCATGAATATCGGTTTTGGGCGCGCTGGGCATGAAGGTCGAGTTGATCGCCCGCTCTTCGCCGCTGAACAAGCGGTCGCCGAGTCGAACCTCTTGCGTGGTGCGTTGCAAGGCGAGGGTGGCGACATCGCCTTCAGTGGCGATGATCTCGCCGCCGCCGATGTCGTCGGCGTTGATCCCCAGAAACTCTTTGCTTTGCGGGTCGCTGTAGACCTTGCCCTGACGGAAAATGCCGTACACCGACTGCGCCGGGTCGAGCTTGCCGCGTGCGTAGATGCGATCGCCCATGCCGCTGAGTACCCGTTCGGCGTCGCCGGCAACGATATACGGCGCCTTGTTGAAGTCTTCGACGTTGTCGATGATGCGGTTGCTCAACAGGAAACTGTTGATCGAGCGCAGCGGAATACTCGGAATGGCGTCGGCCATCGGCGTGCTGCGCACTTGTGGCGAGAGCTTGATAGTGCCGCGTGAAGCCCCGCGATTGAGGGTCAGGCGCGGTTGCCCGTTGATGTAGACCAGTGACAGCGAATCACCGGGATAAATCAGGTTGGGGTTTTCGATCTGCGGGTTGGCCTGCCAGAGTTCGGGCCATTTCCAGGGTTCGCGGAGGTATTTTCCGGAGATGTCCCAAAGTGTGTCGCCCGCCACTACGGTGTAATGCTGTGGAAAACCTTCCTTGAGTTGCACTTGTCCATGTGCGAAACCGGCCGAGGCCAGAAGCAGCAGGGCGAGTAGTGATTTCCTCATGCGGTGAATCCCTTTATTATGTGCATTCGAGTAGAACGCCAGAGCCCTCGTGGCCCGCTCCCCCTTTCCAATGAAAAGAAGGGAGCTACGTTTTACAACGGTAGCCTGCATCTTCGGACCCGCCAGGCCATCGGCCCAGACTTTACTTCACACGTGCAGCAATTACGCTTATGGCTATTTTGAACATCCTCGAATTTCCTGACCCGCGCCTGCGTACTATCGCCAAACCGGTGGCCGTAGTGGACGACGAAGTGCGGCAGTTGGTCGATGACATGTTTGAAACAATGTATGAAGCACCCGGCATCGGCCTTGCGGCGACCCAGGTCAACGTGCACAAACGCATCGTGGTCATGGACCTTTCCGAAGACCGCAGCGAACCTCGGGTGTTCATCAACCCCGAGTTCGAAGTCCTGACCGACGAAATGGGTCAGTACCAGGAAGGCTGCCTTTCCGTTCCGGGCTTCTACGAAAACGTCGACCGCCCGCAACGCGTGAAGATCAACGCCCTGGACCGTGACGGCAAGCCTTTTGAACTGATCGCCGAAGAGCTGCTGGCGGTGTGCATTCAGCACGAATGCGACCACCTCAACGGTAAATTGTTCGTCGATTACCTGTCCACGCTCAAACGCGACCGGATCAAGAAGAAGCTGGAAAAGCTCCATCGCCAGAACGCTTGATGCCCTTCCAAAGGCTTGCTGCGGCAAGCCTTTTTCTTTTCCGCGTGTTTCCAACCGAGAATTCCCATGACTGAGCCACTGCGCATCGTCTTTGCCGGCACCCCCGAATTTGCYGCCGAACACCTCAAGGCCCTGCTCGACAGCCCCTATGAGATCGTTGCGGTCTACACCCAACCGGATCGCCCGGCGGGTCGTGGGCAAAAGCTGATGCCGAGCCCGGTCAAGCAGTTGGCTCTGGAGCACAACATCCAGGTGCTGCAACCACCAACCCTGCGCAACGCCGAGGCCCAGGCCGAACTGGCTGCACTCAAGCCGGACTTGATGGTCGTCGTGGCCTACGGCCTGATCCTGCCACAAGTGGTACTGGATATTCCGCGCCTGGGCTGCATCAACAGCCACGCCTCGTTGCTGCCACGCTGGCGCGGTGCGGCGCCGATCCAGCGCGCTGTTGAAGCAGGCGACGCTGAAAGCGGCGTGACCGTGATACGCATGGAAGCCGGCCTCGACACCGGGCCGATGCTGCTCAAGGTCACCACGCCGATCAGCGCTGATGACACGGGCGGCAGCCTGCATGACCGTCTCGCCGAGATGGGCCCGCCAGCCGTGGTTCAAGCGATTGCCGGGCTGGCCGCCGGCACGCTGGAAGGCGAGGTGCAGGACGACAGCCTCGCCACCTATGCGCACAAATTGAACAAAGACGAAGCGCGTATCGACTGGAGCCGCCCTGCGGTTGAGTTGGAACGTCTGGTTCGCGCATTCAATCCGTGGCCGATCTGCCACAGCACGCTCAATGGCGAAGCCTTGAAAGTGCTCGCTGCCAGCCTCGCCGAAGGCAAAGGTGCACCGGGCGAGATCCTCGGCGCCAGCAAGGACGGCTTGATCGTCGCCTGCGGTGAACAGGCGCTGTGCCTGACGCGTCTGCAATTGCCCGGTGGCAAGGCGCTGAACTTCAGCGACTTGTTCAACAGCCGTCGTGAGAAATTTGCCGTGGGCACCGTCCTGGGCCAAGCGGTGGACGCCCAATGAACCCGCGTCTGGCCGCCGCCAAGGCCTTGGCCGCCGTCCTTAACGGCAAGGCTTCGCTGAACAGTTCATTGCCGACGCAACTGGACAAGGTCGAAGACCGCGATCGCGGCTTCACCCAGGACCTGGCCTTTGGCACCGCCCGCTGGCAGCCGCGCTTGTCGGCACTGGCTGCCAAGCTGCTGCAAAAGCCTTTCAAAGCCTCTGATGCTGACGTCGAAGCGCTGTTGCTGGTCGGCCTCTATCAGTTGCTGTACACCCGTGTCCCGGCCCACGCCGCCATCGGTGAAACCGTGGGCTGCGCCGACAAGTTGAAAAAACCGTGGGCCAAAGCCCTGCTCAACGCCGTGCTGCGCCGTGCCCAACGTGAAAGCGAAGCACTGCTGGCTGAGCTTGAGCACGATCCGGTGGTGCGCACCGCGCACCCGCGCTGGCTGCAAAAATCCCTCAAGGCGTTCTGGCCTGAACAGTGGGAAGCCATTTGCGCCGCGAACAACGCGCACCCGCCAATGATTTTGCGGGTCAACCGTCGTCATCACACGCGCGATGCCTACCTCGCCTTGCTGAGCGATGCCGGTGTCGCGGCCAAGCCGTGCGCGTTCAGTCGGGACGGCATCGTGCTCGACACGCCGGGCGATGTGCGCCAACTGCCGGGTTTCGTCGAAGGCTGGATCAGCGTGCAAGACGAAGCCGCACAACTGGCGGCGGATCTGCTGGACCTGGCGCCGGGCCAACGGGTGCTCGACGCCTGCTGCGCACCGGGTGGCAAGACCTGCCACATCCTCGAAGTCGAGCCAGAACTGGCCGGCGTGGTGGCCGTGGACCTGGAAGCCAAGCGTCTGGTGCGCGTGCGGGAAAACCTTGAGCGGCTGGGCCTCAGCGCCGAATTGATCGCCGCCGACGGTCGCGACACTCAAGCGTGGTGGGACGGCAAGCCGTTCCAGCGCATCCTGCTCGACGCGCCCTGCTCGGCGACCGGCGTGATTCGCCGGCACCCGGACATCAAACTGACCCGCCAGCCGGATGACATCGCTGCGCTCGCGGTGCTTCAGGGCGAACTGCTCGACGCGATGTGGCCGACCCTCGACGTCGGCGGCATCCTGCTGTACGCCACCTGCTCGACTTTGCCGACCGAAAACACCGAAGTCATCGAAGCGTTCCTCGCCCGAACTCCGGGTGCTCGCGAGTTGGACATCGCCAGCCAGGCCGGCATCAAGCAACCGCATGGCCGCCAGTTGCTGGCGCAAGAGGGCGGTCACGACGGGTTCTACTACGCCAAGCTGATCAAGATTGCCGCCGCACGCGGTTAAGCGGATTTCAAGGGAGTGAGCGGATGAAGATCATCATCCTCGGCGCCGGGCAGGTCGGCGGTACGCTGGCGGAACACTTGGCCAGCGAAGCGAACGACATCACCGTGGTCGACACCGACGGCGAACGCCTGCGCGACCTTGGTGACCGCCTGGACATCCGCACCGTGCAAGGTCGCGGCTCGTTCCCGACGGTGCTGCGCCAGGCTGGTGCCGACGACGCCGACATGCTGGTGGCGGTGACCAACAGCGACGAGACCAACATGGTCGCCTGCCAGGTCGCGCACACCCTGTTCCACACACCGACCAAGATCGCCCGGGTGCGCGAAGCCGCGTACCTGACCCGCGCCGGCCTGTTCGACAACGATGCGATTCCGGTCGACGTGCTGATCAGCCCGGAACAAGTAGTGACCCACTACATCAAGCGCCTGATCGAGCACCCCGGCGCCTTGCAGGTCATCGACTTCGCCGAGGGCAAGGCCCAGTTGGTGGCGGTCAAGGCTTACTACGGCGGACCGCTGGTGGGGCAGCAATTGCGCCAGTTGCGCGAGCACATGCCGAACGTCGACACCCGCGTGGCGGCGATTTTCCGTCGCGACCGACCGATCCTGCCGCAAGGCGATACAGTGATCGAAGCCGACGACGAAGTGTTTTTCATCGCGGCCAAGGCGAATATTCGCGCTGTGATGAGCGAAATGCGCCGGCTCGACGAGAGCTACAAACGCATTGTCATCGCCGGCGGCGGGCAGATCGGCGAACGCTTGGCCGAAGCCATTGAAAGTCGTTACCAGGTGAAGATCATCGAGATGAACCCGGCGCGCTGCCGTTACCTCTCGGACACCCTCGACAGCACCGTGGTGTTGCAGGGCAGCGCCTCGGACCGTGATTTGCTGCTGGAAGAGAACATCGCCGACGCCGATCTGTTCCTGGCGCTGACCAACGACGACGAAGCCAACATCATGTCCTCGCTGCTGGCCAAACGCCTGGGCGCGAAGAAGGTGATGACCATCATCAACAACCCGGCCTATGTCGACCTGATCCAGGGCGGTGATATCGACATCGCCATCAGTCCGCAGCTGGCGACCATTGGCACTTTGCTGGCCCACGTGCGCCGGGGCGATATCGTCAGCGTGCACTCACTGCGTCGCGGTGCGGCAGAAGCCATCGAGGCGATTGCCCATGGTGATGCGAAGTCGAGCAAGGTCATCGGCAAGGCCATAGAAAACATCGTCTTGCCACCAGGGACTACCATTGGTGCGATCATTCGCGACGAAGAAGTGCTGATCGCCCACGATGACACCGTGATCGAAGCCGGTGACCATGTGATTCTGTTCCTTGTGGATAAAAAGCATATTCGCGATGTGGAGAAGCTGTTTCATGTGGGGTTGAGCTTTTTCTGATCCCAAATCCGCATTGGCCGGGCTGGCTCAATCGCGAGCAGGCTCGCTCCCACAGTGGATCCGGTTGTACACAAAATCGGTGTCCACTGAAGATCACATGTGGGAGCGAGCCTGCTCGCGATAGCGGCCCCACTAAAACAGATCAATCCCTGACACTCCTCAACAAGGAATCCACCCGATGATCGAATCCCTGGAAAAAATGCTCGCCAAGGGTGTGGATAACTCGCTGCTGCGCTTCGGTCTGGGCAAGGGTTATCTGGATCTGGGCGAAAATGCCAAGGCGGTCGAGCATTTCAGCCGCTGCGTGGCATTCGATCCGAAGTACTCGGCAGCCTGGAAGTTGTTGGGTAAGGCCCACTTGGCACTGGCTGACCACGCAGCCGCCCGTCAGGCCTGGGAACAGGGCCTGGAAGCTGCCCGCGCGCATGGCGACAAGCAGGCAGAAAAGGAAATGAGCGTGTTTCTGAAGAAGCTTGAGCGGTCAGGAAACTGATCAAAAAACACTCAACTCAAAGGTAACGCAGACCGATGCCATCAGCGTCGACCTGCACCACTTCCATGCGCACTCGCGGCGCACCGCACGGTAACCCCTGCACCTGACCATAGACCACGGCACCCTTGGCCAACGCCGCGAGCGTCGGATGCTTCACGTAGACGCCGCTGGCGGAAAGGTTGCGAGTCTGGCCCAGGCACTCGCCGAAGCTCTCGTGCTGGATCTTGATTCGAAATGACTTACGGTGTTCGGACATCTTCTGCGCCCTTGATTGAACGGTTGTGGATAACCCCAGCCCAAGGTTATCCACAGATCATGCCAACTGGATCAATACCAGCGTGCTTCGCCCGGCGGGCGTTTCTTGAAGCGCTTCATGCTCCACATGTATTGGCTCGGGTAAGCCCGCACGTACTTCTCGACGATCTGGCTCATGGCCGCGCAGGACGTCTCGGTATCGGTGCTGTACATGGCCTCGGGCGCGGCTTCCAGGATCACTTTGTAGCCTGAACCGTCCGGCAGGCGCAGGGCGTGCAGGAAGACGCCGACCGCTTTGCCGCCTGCGAGCATGTTCGGCACGAACTTGCTGGTCAAAGCCTTGGTGGCGAAGAAGGGCACGAAGATCCCGGCGGATTCGGCCGGTTCCGGGTCAGCCGGAATTCCCACTGCACCACCTTTGCGCACTTCCTTGATGACACTGAGGATGCCTTCCTTGGTGGACGCTGCCACGCGGTTGCCCAACTGCACCCGTTGCTTGCGCAGCAATTCATCCACCGCCTTGAGCTTGGGCGGACGGTAGAAAATGATCGGTTTGCACTGGCTGCAATAGAAGTGGTTCAACACTTCCCAGTTGCCCAGGTGGCTGGTGATGCCGACCACGCCTTTGCCGGAAGCCAGCGCGTCCTTGAGCACATCGAGGCCCTCGACTTCACGCACCAGATCGATGGAACGCTGTGCCGGCCAGATCCAGGCGCAGGCGCTTTCGGTCAATGATTTGCCGATGTCCATCAGGCTTTGCCCGACCAGACGCTCACGCTCGGCGGCGTCCATTTCGGGGAAGCACTTGGCGAGGTTGATGCGCACCACATCGCGGGAACGGTTGGGGGTTTTCCACATGACCCAGCCAATCGCCGCGCCTACCGTTTGCACCGCCCGCCACGGGAGCAGGGCAAACAACCGCAGAGCGCCTACCAGCAAGGCGCCTTTAAACTTATCCACAGGTCACTCCTGATCTTCTGAACCGACGTCATGAACCTTGTCGCGAGCCGGCTATTCTAACCGCCCACTGCGCAAGATGGCGTAACGATCACAATCGGTGGTGTGATCCATGACCATGCCCGAGGCCTGCATCAAGGCATAGCAGATGGTCGGGCCGACAAACGTGAAGCCGGCTTTTTTCAGACCTTTGCTCATCTCCACAGCGGCCGGCGTCACAGCCGGTACTTCACTGCGATCCTTGAAATGATTGATCTGCGGGACGCCGCCGACAAACGACCAGAGCAGTTCCACCGGGTCCTCCAGCGCCATCCAGGCCTGGGCATTGCGCCGGGCGGCGTTTAGTTTGAGACGGTTGCGGATGATCCCCGGATCGAGCATCAAATCGTCTATTTCGGCGTCGCTCATCTGCGCCACCCGTTGTACATCGAAGCCGAACAACACCTCACGGTAGCGCTCGCGTTTCCTCAGCACGGTGATCCAGGACAGGCCAGCCTGGAACCCTTCGAGCAAAAGCAACTCGAACAAGCGCTGCGCATCGCGTAGCGGTACGCCCCACTCCTGATCGTGATAAGCCATGTACAGCGGATCTTCGGAACACCAAAAGCAGCGTGGCATAAGGCTCCAGGGGGCGTGCGGACGAATGAATCGGGTATACTCCCGCTCTTTAAATCGCAGCCCAAGAAACAGGTGAATTTCGTGAGCCAGCCTACGCCAGCCGTGCGTACCTTCCAAGACTTGATCCTCGCCCTCCAGCAATACTGGGCCGAGCAAGGTTGTGTGGTACTTCAGCCCTACGATATGGAAGTAGGCGCCGGCACTTTCCATACCGCCACGTTCCTGCGCGCCATCGGCCCGGAAACCTGGAACGCCGCTTATGTGCAGCCCAGTCGTCGCCCGACTGACGGCCGCTACGGCGAAAACCCGAACCGTCTGCAGCACTACTACCAGTTCCAGGTAGTCCTGAAGCCGAACCCGGACAACTTCCAGGAACTGTACCTGGGCTCCCTCAAGCACGTGGGCCTGGACCCATTGGTGCACGACATCCGTTTCGTCGAAGACAACTGGGAATCGCCGACCCTCGGTGCCTGGGGCCTGGGCTGGGAAGTCTGGCTCAACGGCATGGAAGTGACGCAGTTCACCTACTTCCAGGCGGCGGGCGGCATCGAGTGCTACCCGGTGACCGGCGAAATCACCTACGGCCTCGAGCGTCTGGCCATGTACCTGCAAGGCGTGGACTCGGTCTACGACCTGGTCTGGGCTGACGGTCCGTTCGGCAAAGTGACCTACGGCGACGTGTTCCACCAGAACGAAGTGGAGCAGTCGACCTACAACTTCGAACACGCCAACGTCGAGAAGCTGTTCGAACTGTTCGATTTCTACGAAAGCGAAGCCAAGCGCCTGATCGAACTCGATCAACCGCTGCCGCTGCCAAGCTATGAAATGGTCCTGAAGGCCTCGCACACCTTCAACCTGCTGGACGCACGCCGGGCGATCTCGGTGACTGCGCGTCAGCAATACATTCTGCGTGTCCGCACCCTGGCGCGTTCCGTTGCACAAGCCTACCTGCTGGCTCGCGCCAAGCTGGGCTTCCCGATGGCGACCCCGGATTTGCGTGATGAAGTGTTGGCTAAGCTGGAGGCTGCACAATGAGTGCTCAAGATTTCCTGGTTGAACTGGGCACCGAAGAGCTGCCACCCAAGGCCCTGAACACCCTGGCCGATGCGTTCCTCGCCGGTATCGAGAAGGGCCTGCTGGCCGCTGGCCTGGGCTTTGAAGCCAAGCAGGTCTACGCCGCACCGCGTCGTCTGGCCGTGCTGATCACCAAACTGGCCACTCAACAGCCGGATCGCAGCATCAACCTCGACGGCCCGCCACGCCAGGCCGCGTTCGATGCCGAAGGCAATCCGACCCAGGCCGCCCTGGGCTTCGCCAAGAAGTGCGGCGTAGAGCTGAGCGAAATCGATCAAAGCGGGCCGAAGCTGCGTTACAGCCAAAGCATCGCCGGCAAGCCGACCGTCAGCCTGTTGCCGACCATCGTCGAAGACTCGCTGAACGACCTGCCTATCCCGAAGCGCATGCGTTGGGGTGCTCGCAAGGAAGAATTCGTTCGCCCAACCCAATGGCTGGTGATGCTGCTCGGTGACCAGGTCATCGACTGCACCATCCTCGCCCAGAAGGCCGGTCGCGATTCCCGTGGTCACCGCTTCCACCACCCGGAAAGCGTGCGCATCACCTCGCCAGCCAACTACCTGAACGACCTGCGCGCGGCCTACGTACTGGCCGATGCCACTGAGCGCCGCGAGCTGATCAGCACGCGTACCGCCGAATTGGCCACTCGTCAGGAAGGGACCGCGATCGTTCCGCCGGACCTGCTCGATGAAGTGACCGCGCTGGTGGAATGGCCAGTGCCGCTGGTGTGCTCGTTCGAGGAGCGTTTCCTCGATGTGCCGCAAGAAGCCCTGATCACCACCATGCAGGACAACCAGAAGTACTTCTGCCTGCTGGATGCCGACGGCAAGTTGCTGCCACGTTTCATTACCGTGGCCAACATCGAGAGCAAAGACCCGCAGCAGATCATCGACGGTAACGAGAAAGTGGTTCGCCCACGTCTGACCGACGCCGAATTCTTCTTCAAGCAAGACAAGAAGCAGAAACTCGAAGACTTCAACCTGCGCCTGCAAAACGTGGTGTTCCAGGAAAAACTCGGCAGCGTCTACGACAAGGCCGAGCGCGTGTCGAAACTGGCCGCATTCATCGCTCAGCGCATTGGCGGCAACGCCTCGTGGGCGGCGCGTGCGGGCCTGTTGTCGAAGTGCGACCTGGCAACCGAGATGGTCGGTGAGTTCCCGGAGATGCAAGGCGTCGCTGGTTACTACTACGCCCTCAACGATGGCGAGCCGGAAGATGTCGCACTGGCGCTGAACGAGCAGTACATGCCGCGCGGTGCCGGCGCTGAATTGCCGACCACCCTGACCGGTGCAGCCGTGGCCATCGCCGACAAGCTCGACACCCTGGTCGGGATCTTCGGTGTCGGCATGCTGCCAACCGGTAGCAAAGACCCGTATGCCCTGCGCCGTGCTGCGCTGGGCGTGTTGCGGATCCTGATCGACAAGAAGCTCGACCTCGACCTGACCGACGCCGTGGCGTTCGCCGTCAATGCGTTCGGCAGCAAGGTCAAGGCTGCCGGCCTGGCTGATTCGGTGCTGGAGTTCATCTTCGACCGTCTGCGTGCCCGTTACGAAGACGAAGGCGTGGATGTGGCCACTTACCTGTCGGTTCGTGCCCTGAAACCAGGTTCGGCGCTGGACTTCGATCAGCGCGTACAAGCGGTGGAAGCGTTCCGCAAATTGCCGGAAGCCGCTGCACTGGCTGCGGTGAACAAGCGCGTATCGAACCTGCTGAGCAAACTCGAAGGCAGCGTGCCGAGCACCGTTGAAGCCAAGTACTTCGACAACGCCGCCGAATTCTCCCTGTACTCGGCGATCCAGCAAGCGGATCAAGCGGTGCAGCCAATGGCTGCAGCCCGTCAGTACAGCGAATCGCTGGCACGTCTGGCCGCGTTGCGCGAGCCGGTCGATGCGTTCTTCGAAGCCGTGATGGTCAACGCGGAAGACGCCAAGGTCCGCGCCAACCGTTATGCGTTGCTGGCGCGTTTGCGCGGTCTGTTCCTCGGCGTTGCCGACATCTCGTTGCTGGGCTGAGGAGTTGCTGTTGAAACTGCTGATTCTCGATCGGGACGGAGTGATCAATTACGACTCCGACGCTTACATCAAGTCGGTGGAAGAGTGGATTCCACTCCCGGGCTCGATCGAAGCCATCGCGCAGTTGAGCAAGGCCGGCTGGACGGTAGCCGTGGCTACCAACCAGTCCGGCATTGCTCGCGGCTACTACGATGTCGCCACCCTCGACGCCATGCACGAGCGCTTGCGCACGTTGGTGGCAGAGCAGGGCGGCGAGCTCGGCCTCATCGTCTATTGCCCGCACGGGCCGGACGAAGGCTGCGATTGTCGTAAGCCAAAACCCGGCATGCTTAAAACCATTGCCGCACATTACGACGTGACGCTGACTAATCTATGGTTCGTCGGCGACAGTCTCGGTGACCTGGAGGCGGCAAAGGCCGTCGACTGTCAGCCAGTTTTGGTAAAAACCGGTAAAGGCGAAAAGACTCAGGGCAAGACCCTACCGGTAGGCACCTTGATTTTTGACGATCTGGCGGCGATTGCCGCAGAACTTATCCACAACTAGGGCGATTCTGACATCCTGATCAAGGATTGTTCGGGGGCGCACTTTTAATAGGCAAATGCCGCTATGTCGATCTTGCAGGCAATCAGAACCTTTCTTTTTTACCTGCTGCTGGGCACCAGCTCGTTGCTCTGGTGCAGCCTGAGCTTTTTTATCGCGCCTTTTTTACCGTTCAAGGCACGCTATCGTTTCATCAACGTCTACTGGTGCCGTTGCGCGCTGTGGCTGAGCAAGGTGTTCCTGGACATTCGCTATGAAGTCAAAGGCGCCGAGAATATCCCCGACCAGCCGTGCGTGATTCTGTCGAACCACCAGAGCACCTGGGAGACGTTCTTTCTGTCGGCCTACTTCGAGCCGTTGAGCCAGGTGCTCAAGCGCGAACTGCTGTATGTGCCGTTCTTCGGCTGGGCGATGGCCATGCTGCGACCGATCGCCATCGACCGCGACAACCCGAAAGCCGCGCTCAAGCATGTGGCGAAGAAGGGCGATGAACTGCTCAAGGACAATGTCTGGGTGCTGATCTTCCCGGAAGGCACCCGCGTTCCGTTCGGCACGGTCGGCAAGTTCTCTCGTGGTGGCACGGCGTTGGCGGTCAATGCGCAGTTGCCTGTGCTGCCAATTGCGCATAACGCCGGCAAGTTCTGGCCGAAAACCGGTTGGCTGAAAACACCTGGCACCATCACCGTCGTTATCGGTGCACCGATGTATGCCGAAGGCAGCGGACCACGGGCGATTGCCGAGCTCAACGACCGCGCTGCGGCCTGGAACGAGCAGACCCAGCGAGACATGGGTTCGCTACCGCCATTGCCTGCGGCAGCGGATAAAGAGACTGTCTGAGGTTCTGTGGATAACCTGTGTACCGTTTTGTTGAAAAGCGTCTTATTTGTTAACTAACTTTATGATTTATATAGATATTTCTTAACATCATAAAACGCTGAAAAACGTGCATAAGTTTTCACGACGCAAAAAAAACCGGCTATTTGCGCCGGTTTTTTTATGCCTGGTTATCACACGACCCGTAGCAGCTCTACACCGTCTTCATTCTTCCAGCAACGGCAGTTGAACGCTGAATGTCGTACCTTGCCCAACATGGCTTTCACAGAAAATCCGTCCCCCGTGGCGATCCACCACGGCTTTGACCATCGACAACCCCAGGCCCAGTCCCTCACTGCCTTGAGACGAAGCAAAGCGCTTGTACTGGCTGAACAATTCGGGGAGTTCGTCGGCTGCAATACCTTTGCCCTGGTCGGTGATCTCGCAGGTCAGCCAGCCCTGTGCACAACTCACCCGCACACTGACCTGCGAACCCGCCGGGCTGTACTTGATGGCGTTTTCCAACAGGTTGAACAGCGCCCGGGTCAGCAACGACTGGTCGGCCAGGACCATGCCTTCCGCTTCTTCGTCCAGATCGTGCAACAACTCGATCTGCTTGAGTTGCGCAATGCTCATCGCCTGATCAAACGCATCCAGCACCAGCATCGCGAACATGCTCGGTTCGAACTGGTACGCCTCGGACTCGGCTTTGGCCAGCTGCACAAAAGCCTCGGTCAGGCTCAAGGCTTTGCGTACCTGCAACTCGATCTGGCTGAACAACTGCGTATCACCCGTGCCTTGGTGATGCTGGACGTCGAGCAAGGCCAGAATCGCTGAATGAGGGGCGCGCAGGTCATGGGAAAGAAACCGCAGCAGCACCGCGCGCTGTTCCTCGGCATCGCGCTCGAGGCTCAAGTCCGTCAGGCTGAGCAACCAGCCGATCGCCGTTCCGCCTTCAGCCGGCAGCAATGGCGCCAGATCCAGACGCAAACTTCGCCCTTGGCTGTCGCGAAACTCGCAGGTCTCAAGCGTCGACAATGCCGGACCTCCGTGCTCAAGCAGCCCCGGATAACCAATCTCCGTGAGCCGTCGCAGCAGGTCTTCGCCGACCAGATCGCTGGCAAACAGACACCGGGCGTTACGATTGGCCAGCAGTATTCGCCCGCCAGGATCACTGATCAGCGTCGCCACCGGCAGGTATTCCAGACCGTCGGCGATGAAGCGTCGGGTATCGCGGGTCCGGCTCATCGCCTGTTCCAGCGCGACGATCTGCCCCTGCAATACATCGCCGGCCGGTGACGGCGTGCGGCGGCGCTCTGGAAACACTTTCGGTTCACTATCCAGCCGTGCCAGCTCCCAGCCGAAGTAAGCGAGCACTGCACTCAAGCGTCGCCAGTTCCAGATCAAATACCCCAGCAGCATCCCCAGCAAACTGGCGGTGGGCGACCACCACCAACCGGCTCGGAGCAACAGCGCCGAGGCGAGCAGCGCCATCAGCATGCAGCCCAGGGTCAACCACAAGGCGCGCCGTGGACGGAACAGCAGCAAGGCCAGCAGCAACGCGACGATGGCCGTCGACAACCCGACCGCCCAGCCATCGGCAAGTACCACAATGCTGCGGTGTTGCAGCAGACCGTTGAGGATGTTGGCTTGAATCTCGATGCCCGGCGTGGTGCCAATGCTCGCTGATTGCGGTGTCACATAGCGGTCGCCCAACCCCGGCGCCGTAGAGCCAATCAGGATCAGGCGATCACGCAGCAGCTCGGGAGGCACTTCACCCCGCAGCACGCTGACGTAAGGAACGCTGGGGAAACCTGCATTAGCGCTGATAAAGGGGATTCGAATGCCGTTGGTTCGTTGCCAGCCTTGAACCGTCAATGACAACGGCGAGCCGGGCAGGGTATCCAGGCCGTCCGTGGTCGTCTCATAAAGCAGCCAGGCCAGTTGCGCCCTTGGATTACGCTCAGGGCCTTCGCGCAGGTACACGCTGCGTACGATGCCATCAGCGTCCGCCTCAGCGTTGATATGCCCGATACCTTTGGCACAGAGCCTCAATGGCGCCACGGGTTCGATTTCACCCAGTGGCTGTCCATAACGGGCAACCCCTTCGCGCAGCAAAGGCACGAACACATTGCCGGCCCGGCATGCGGCGTGTGCCAGGCGCTGGTCGTTGTCGGGAAGTTTGTCTGGCTCGCTGAAAATGACGTCGAACAGCACGCCCTTGGCCTTCGCAGCGCTGAGCCGATCCAGCAGGTCGGCGTGCAAGGTTCGCGACCAGGGCCACTGACCGAGTTGCTGCAAGCTGTAATCGTCGATGGTGACGATGAGGATTCGCGGGTCGACCGGTAGCGGGCTCAGCCGACGCAGGTTGTCGTACAGCAGATTGCTCAGCGTCAGCCCATGGTTCAAGGACAGCAGCGCCGTCAATGGCAGCAGGATCAGGCTGACCCACAGCCATTCACGGACCATCCGACGAAACAGCCGCTGGGCCTGGGTCGGCTCGCGACCTTCCTTCCTTGGCCAGGGTTTCATCGACAATGAGCCGAGTCGTTATTGGACACGCGTGGTCCTGGGGTAATAGAAGATGTCATATACCCCGGTCTCTCCCTCAAGCCCCTGCTCGTCATACGCAGAGAGTCGAACATGGTAGAAAAACGCCTTCAACCCACTGAAGTTGATCTCTGGCGTGCTGGAAAACTGTTCCTGCTTGATGTTCAGAAAGTCCTTATCGGTCGCCACTTGCGCCCGGTAGCGCGTGGCCCCGTTCAAGGGTTTCATGATCAACTGCCAGACCGGTGCAGGGCCGGTTTGACCGGTCTGCCCCAACAACTGCGGTGCTGGCAACAGCTCGCTCGGCGTCAGCTTGCCTTCCTTCTGAATGCGTAACCCCTGGCGAGCCATGACCTGCACTTCATCTGCCGGTTTTTCGGCTTTTTTCGCGAGTGGTTTGCCTGTGCGTTTTTTCGGAGGCGCGTCGACGTTTTCACCACGATCGACAGCCACCTGACCATTCAGCACTTCGATCAGCGATTGCCCATTGTCGTTGTTTCGCACCCGAAAGTGCGTGCCTCGGACCCCGAGCACGCCGACCGGCGTCACAATCTGAAAACGATCATAGTCGCTGGCGCGCTTGATCACATATGACTCGACCTGACCTTGCTCAAGAATTACCTGGGGGACAACGAGTTCTTCGTTCAAACGCAACGTGACCTGCGAACTGGACGGCAGGACGATACGTGATCCATCGCCCAACGACAGGCTGACGAACGCCGAAGGGGAGGTCTTCACGCCTTCCTGCTCGTCAACCGTCATCCCTTCTTCGAGCGCCATTTGATTACCCTTGCGGTCGAGCTTCCAGGCTTCGCCCGTCAGGTGTTCGACAGTGGCGGGCAGGGGTTGTCCACGGCATTGCTGGTTGTCATCGATATACGGCAAGCGCTTTGAATCGAAGAACGCTGCGGATGCGTTCTGGGTCAACGGACTCACCAGGCCAACGACCAGCAACAGGCAGGTGCCCAGGTGGCGACAATGCAAAGAAGTCATTTGGCTCATTGGATTCGCTTTACACGCTTTTATTAGAATCTGGCCGATCATCTGATTCATCAGCCTTACGCACCTTACCCGACGGGGCTCTGTGGCAGATAGCCCACATCTATGCAAAACGCCCGCATCCATTACAAATCAGTCGCGGATATCCATAAAGGCAAACAAATCGAAGAGGGGAGGAGGTGACACATCCGTGTGTCGGAACCGAATCAGTATCGATCCGGTTTTACAATGTGAGACGGCACTCCTTTTTTTCCCCTGAACTGCAGACCGCAAGCGAACCGGCGATCGGCGGTCCCGCCAGGTTGGCGATGACACTCCCTGTGTCGGAGCACTTCCGAATGCTCCTGTGCCACTCAACGCTTGAGAATTTACCGACCTCGACGTTCGATGAGGCAATTCTCCACATTTGTTCAGAATTGCCCGAGCCGCCGTTAGAACACCCAGCGCTGCTGCTCTTCAGGAAGCCGCAGTGGCGCCGGTTGCTCGCCATCTGCGGGAGTGCTCACCGGTGCGAAGCCCCGTGAATCACTGAACGCCACATTCAGCACCGGGGGACTGAAATAGCGCTGTGATACGTGTTGATCCGGCGCTTCGCTACTTGAACTCACGGTCTGCGAGGCAACCCCCACGTAAGCCAAAAATGCCAACGACAGGCAGCATGTCAGCGCCTTGTCCTTGGTCACCTTCGCGATCAGTGCACGAACATTCCGGCTGTTCCTCATCGCTGCGTCCTCGAGTCTTCGAGCTGATATCTGTCGGTTGACGGCCAATTGATATCAGCCTACCCAGACGCAGGGAATCTGGAGCAATTCACCACAATTGTTCAGATTCAGACAATCAGCCTAAACTCCGCACATAGGATTTTTACCCATCGCACTCTACGAGATGAAGGAACGCCCCGCATGCGTGTCGCAATACTGGATGACGAACCCGCCGAGCTACGCCGGGTGGAACAGACACTGCGACAGATTCCCGGAGCCGGAGAGCAAGTGTGGACCTTGCACAGCTTCGAGCGCGGCGAAGACCTGCTACGCCAGCTTCGACGCGAGACTTTCGACCTGTTGTTACTCGACTGGCAGCTGCCTGATATCAGCGGTCTATCGCTGCTGCGCTGGACCCGCGAACATATGGAGGCACCTCCCGCCGCCATCATGCTCACCAGCCGCGATGCCGAGAGTGACATCGTCCAGGCCTTGAACGCCGGCGCCGATGATTACGTCAGCAAACCGTTCCGTCCCAATGAGCTCCAGGCCCGTGTCAGTGCCGTACTGCGCCGACACGGCTTGCAGCGCAATGCTGCCAGCGAAGTGCTGAGTTTCAACGATCTGAACTTCGATGACGCCGAACTGACGGTGACCCGCGCTGGAAAACCCATCAGCCTGACCGAACGCGAATACCGTCTGGCCCGCTGCCTGTTTGCCAACCTGGGCCGGCCGCTGTCGCGGGAATATCTCTACGAGCGTTTCTGGACCCATGAAGAGATGGTGTCTTCACGGCCACTGGATACGCACATCTACCGCCTGCGCAACAAGTTGGGGCTGACGGCCGATCGGGGTTGGCAGTTGCTGACGATATACGGGTATGGGTATCGACTGGAAAGCGTCGCGGCTGCGAGCGAGTAACCTTTCACAGGTTTCTCGTGAGCAAAAAAAGGCCAACGCTGAGCGTTGGCCTTTTTCAATTTTGCAGCTTGTACCGGGTGCAGTCTCAAAACAGACACCCGTTCAATAGAAGAAAATTGAACCTAGCCGCCAATCTGGTGGCTTACCGCATTTTCTTGCTGGTTAAGGCTCTTTTGTTCCTGCTTGGTGATGTGCCCTTTGTTCTGGCTAGCCATGTCGCGTTCTTCCTGACGAATCTGGCGGTCTTCCTTATGCAGATTGGCCGCCTGTCCCTTGGTCATTTCGCCTTCTTTGACTTCGTTATGGATTCGCTTGTTCTGGTTGGCCAGACGACTATTTACCTCGGCTCGACGCGGGTGATCTTTTTTCCACTGGCCATCAGCAGCCATTGCATTACCGGCAACCATACCCACAACGACGGACAACAAAACAGCAGCAAGCTTCTTAGACATGTTTGATTCCTACTGAACGCTTTAAGGGCTGGCCCGGTTGATTTGATCAGTACCGCCGGCCATGTAGTTACTGAGTCGTCCCTGATTTCATAGACACGATTCAGTCTCGCCAGTTCACTATTACTGAAGCTAAAAGGAAGCTGCGCAGCACAGAAACTCTAAGGATAGTCGAGCCTCGATGTTCAGAAAAAAAAAAGGCCCGCGCGGTGCGCAGGCCTTTTTTCTGACTCACCTCTTAGGGGGAGCCGGACTCATTTATGGGTGTAAATGAGCAACTACTGTGTGAACCAACACCGGATCAGAAGTCCAGGTTAGAGACTGCCAAGGCGTTGCTTTCGATGAAGTCACGGCGTGGTTCGACCGCATCACCCATCAGGGTGTTGAAGATCTGGTCCGCGCCAATGGCGTCTTCGATAGTCACTTTGAGCATCCGGCGCGAGCCTGGGTCCATGGTGGTTTCCCACAGCTGATCCGGGTTCATCTCACCCAGACCTTTGTATCGCTGGATGGTGTGACGCTTGGTGCTTTCGGCCATCAACCATTCAAGGGCTTCCTTGAACTCGGTGACAGCTTTCTTGCGCTCGCCGCGCTGAATATAAGCGCCTTCGTCCAGAAGGGTGCTCAGTTGAGCGCCCAGGGAGACGACGGTCTTGTAGTCGTTGCTGCCGAAGAAGTCGCGGTTGAAGGTGACGTAGTTCGACAGGCCGTGGGAGATCAGTTCGACCTCTGGCAGCCAGACGTTACGTTCACGGTCTTCACGCAGGCTGGCTTTGTAGACCAGGCCGGATTTCTCGACGGTGCGCAGGCGAACTTCGTACTGAGCCAACCAGTTCTGCATCGCTGCGTGATCGGACAGTTGGTCCATGCTCACCGCTGGCAGGTAGATGAAGTGCTCGGTCAGTTCCTGTGGGTACAGGCGCGACAGACGCTTGAGAGTCTTCATCACCAGACGGAAATCATTCACCAGACGCTCGAGGGCTTCGCCGGAGATACCCGGTGCTTCCTCGTTCAAGTGCAGGCTCGCATCTTCCAGGGCCGACTGCGTCATGTACTCTTCCATGGCGTCGTCGTCTTTGATGTATTGCTCTTGCTTGCCTTTCTTCACTTTGTACAACGGCGGCTGAGCGATGTAGATGTAGCCACGCTCGATCAGCTCCGGCAGCTGACGGAAGAAGAAGGTCAGCAGCAGGGTACGGATGTGCGAACCGTCGACGTCAGCATCGGTCATGATGATGATGTTGTGATAACGCAACTTGTCGATGTTGTACTCGTCGCGGCCAATGCCGCAACCCAGCGCGGTGATCAAGGTGCCAACTTCTTGCGAAGAGATCATCTTGTCGAAACGTGCCTTCTCGACGTTCAGGATCTTGCCCTTGAGGGGCAGAATCGCCTGGGTCTTGCGGTTACGTCCCTGCTTGGCGGAGCCGCCAGCAGAGTCACCTTCCACGAGGTACAGTTCGGACAGGGCAGGGTCTTTTTCCTGGCAGTCAGCCAGTTTGCCCGGCAGGCCGGCGATATCCAGCGCGCCTTTACGACGGGTCATCTCACGGGCTTTACGCGCCGCTTCACGAGCACGGGCCGCGTCGATCATCTTACCGACAACCAGCTTGGCTTCGTTCGGGTTTTCCAGCAGGAAGTCGGAGAAGTACTTGCCCATTTCCTGTTCGACCGCGGTCTTCACTTCGGAAGAAACCAGCTTGTCTTTGGTCTGGGAGCTGAACTTCGGATCCGGCACCTTGACCGAAATGATCGCGGTCAGGCCTTCACGGGCATCGTCACCGGTGGTGGCGACTTTGTGTTTCTTCGCCAGGCCTTCTGCTTCGATATAGGTATTCAGGTTACGCGTCAGTGCCGAACGGAAACCCACCAGGTGAGTGCCGCCATCGCGCTGAGGAATGTTGTTGGTGAAGCACAACAGGTTCTCGTTGAAGCTGTCGTTCCACTGCAGGGCGATTTCCACGCCAATGCCGTCTTCACGCTGGATGTTGAAGTGGAACACCTGGTTGACCGGAGTCTTGTTGGTGTTCAGGTATTCAACGAACGCACGCAGGCCGCCTTCGTACTTGAACAGCTCGTCCTTGCCGCTGCGCTCGTCCTTGAGGACGATGCCGACACCGGAGTTGAGGAAGGACAGTTCACGAATCCGCTTGGCCAGGATGTCCCAGCTGAAGTGGATGTTCTTGAAAGTTTCAGCCGAAGGCTTGAAGTGAATCTGCGTACCAGTGGATTCGCTCTCACCAACGATTTTCATCGGTTCTTGCGGAACACCGTGGACGTACGTCTGTTCCCAGATCTTGCCGCTACGGCGAACGGTCAGGATCAGTTCTTCGGACAGGGCGTTTACAACCGACACACCTACACCGTGCAGACCGCCGGATACTTTGTAGGAGTTGTCATCGAATTTACCGCCGGCGTGCAGCACGGTCATGATGACCTCGGCTGCCGAGACGCCTTCTTCTTTATGCACGTCTACCGGAATGCCGCGACCGTTGTCGCGCACGGTGATGGATTCGTCCGGGTGGATGATGATACTGATGTCGTCGCAATGACCAGCCAAAGCTTCGTCGATCGAGTTATCGACCACCTCGAACACCATGTGGTGCAGACCGCTGCCATCGTCGGTGTCACCAATGTACATACCGGGACGTTTGCGTACGGCATCCAGGCCTTTCAGCACTTTAATGCTCGTTGAGTCGTACGTATTTTCTTCGCTCATGCCTTCACTCCCGATGGTCGTGGGTCTGGGTGATACGGCCCTGTTCCACGTGGAACAGGGCGACTGGCGTTTCCGTCTGCCAGCCTTCCCTCAATAATTCGTGATCTACACAGGTGATAAAAACCTGGCAGCGTAAGTCTTCCAGCAAACGGCAAAGCGCGCGGCGGTGCTGCTCATCCAGCTCGGACGGCAAGTCATCCACCAGATAAATACATTGGCCGCGCCGGGCCTGGCTGACCAAATGCCCTTGGGCAATCCGCAATGCACAGACCACCAACTTCTGCTGACCACGAGACAAGATGTCTGCGGCATTGTGTGCGCCCAATCGAAGACGCAAATCAGCGCGTTGTGGTCCGGCCTGGGTATGCCCCATTTGCTGATCCCGGTGAACGGACGCGGCGAGGACTGCACTCAGCTCTCGCTCCTTGTCCCACCCCCGGTAATAGCTAAGCGTTAAGCCCTCGAGTTCGACGAGTTCGCTCAAGGTCTGTTCAAAGACTGGTTTCAAGGCTTTGATATAAGCGCGGCGGTATTCATCAATTTCAGCGCTGGCCTGGCACAATTCTCTGTCCCAAACCGCTTGCGAAACGGCGTCAAGTGTACCATGCCGCAGCCAAGAGTTTCTCTGGCGCAAGGCCTTCTGCAAGCGCTGCCAGGTGGACATGAAACGTGGTTCCACGTGGAACACGCCCCAATCCAGAAACTGTCGGCGAATTTTCGGGGCGCCTTCCAACAGGCGGAAGCTGTCGGGGTTGATCAATTGCAGCGGCAGGATTTCTGCCAGTTGCGCAGCACTGCGGGCATTCTGCCCGTCGATGCGAATCTGGAACTCCCCTTGGCGGTCCCGGGATATCCCCAATGCGCTGTGCCCGCCCTCGGCCAATTCCACCTGACCAAACACCGTGCACGCTAACTGCTCGTACTGGATAACCGGTAAAAGGCGGGTACTGCGAAATGAACGGGCGAGCCCCAGCAGATGAATGGCTTCCAGAACACTGGTTTTGCCGCTGCCGTTGGCGCCGTACAGGATATTGATGCGGGGGGAGGGGGAGAAGGTCACCGGGTGCAGATTGCGCACCGCGGTGACCGAGACACGACTGAGGGACATCTAGCGTCTGCTGAACATGTTTACAGGCGCATCGGCATGACAACGTAAGCCGAGTCGTCGTTGTCGGACTCTTGCACCAGCGCACTGCTGTTGGAGTCAGACAGGATCAAACGCACTTGCTCAGTGGTCATCACGCCCAGTACGTCGAGCAGATAGCTCACGTTGAAGCCGATTTCCAGCGAGCCACCGTTGTACTCAACGCCAACTTCTTCTTCCGCTTCTTCCTGTTCCGGGTTGTTCGCCTGGATCTTCAGCTGACCGTTGGCCAGTTGCAGACGGATGCCGCGGTACTTCTCGTTGGACAGAATCGCGGTACGACTGAACGCTTCACGCAGTGCCTGGCGGTCGCCCAATACCAGCTTGTCGCCGCCTTTTGGCAGAACGCGCTCGTAGTCAGGGAATTTGCCGTCGACCAGTTTCGAGGTAAAGGTGAATTCGCCGGTGGTGGCGCGAATATGGTGCTGGCCCAGGACGATGCTGACATTGCCGTCCGGCTCGGTCAGCAAACGCGCCAGTTCCAGAATACCTTTACGTGGAACGATTACCTGGTGGCGATCCGGCTGGCCGATGTCAGCCTGCATCGAGCACATGGCCAGACGGTGACCGTCGGTGGCCACGGCGCGGATGATGCCCGCCGAGACTTCCAGCAACATGCCGTTGAGGTAGTAGCGAACGTCCTGCTGAGCCATGGCGAAGCTGGTGCGCTCGATCAAACGACGCAGTTTGCTCTGCGCAAGAGTGCAGGTCAGCGAGCCCGGGCCTTCTTCCACCGTCGGGAAATCGTTGGCTGGCAACGTCGACAGGGTGAAGCGGCTACGGCCGGCTTTCACGACGAGTTTCTGCTCATCGACCTTGATGTCGATCAGCGCGTCGTTCGGCAGGCTCTTGCAGATGTCCATCAGCTTACGCGCCGGGACAGTGATTTCGCCCGGCTCGGCCGGTTCTTCGAGTTGCACACGACCGACCAGTTCGACTTCCAGGTCGGTACCGGTCAGCGACAACTGCTGGCCTTCGACAACCAGCAGCACGTTGGAAAGCACCGGCAAGGTCTGTCGGCGCTCGACGACGCCTGCGACCAGTTGCAGGGGTTTCAACAGGGCTTCGCGTTGAATGGTGAAATGCATGGTCTAGTCCCTTGCCTTAATAAGCTGCGCTGGTGTTCATCAAGTGGTCAGTGTACGCAGCAGGTTCTTGTAGTCCTCGCGGATGTCCGCGTCGGATTCCTTAAGTTCGTTGATCTTGCGGCATGCGTGCAAAACCGTGGTGTGGTCGCGACCGCCAAATACGTCGCCGATTTCCGGCAAACTGTGGTTGGTCAGTTCCTTGGACAGCGCCATGGCCACTTGCCGTGGACGTGCGACCGAACGCGAACGGCGCTTGGACAGCAAATCCGAAATCTTGATCTTGTAGTACTCCGCGACCGTGCGCTGAATGTTATCCACAGAGACCAGTTTGTCCTGAAGCGCCAACAGGTCCTTCAAGGATTCGCGAATCAACTCGATGGTGATATCGCGGCCCATGAAGTGCGAGTGGGCGATTACGCGTTTGAGCGCGCCTTCGAGTTCACGGACGTTGGAACGAATACGCTGGGCAATGAAGAATGCGGCATCGTGTGGCAGGTCGACTTTAGCCTGGTCAGCCTTCTTCATCAGAATCGCGACACGGGTTTCCAGTTCCGGCGGCTCGACGGCAACCGTCAATCCCCAGCCGAAGCGCGATTTCAAGCGCTCTTCAAGGCCTTCGATTTCTTTCGGATAACGGTCACTGGTGAGGATGACCTGTTGGCCACCTTCAAGCAGGGCGTTGAACGTGTGGAAGAATTCTTCCTGGGAACGTTCCTTGCGGGCGAAGAACTGAATGTCATCGATCAGCAGCGCATCGACCGAACGGTAGAAGCGCTTGAACTCGTTGATCGCATTCAGCTGCAAAGCCTTGACCATGTCGGCCACGAAGCGCTCGGAATGCAGGTACACGACCTTGGCATTCGGGTTCTTCTTTAATAGGTGGTTACCCACAGCGTGCATCAAGTGGGTTTTACCCAAGCCAACGCCGCCATACAGGAACAGCGGGTTGTAACCGTGCTTGGGATTGTCCGCGACCTGCCAGGCTGCCGCACGGGCCAGTTGGTTGGACTTACCTTCGACAAAGTTCTCGAAGGTAAAGGTGCGGTTCAGGTAACTGGTGTGCTTGAGCGCGCCTTCGACCTGCACAGTGCGTTGTTCTGCACGTACCGGGGCCTGTTGCGAACTGGCGCCGGCCATTGGGTCGAAGCTGTCGCGAGATGGTTCTTCGCTGACCTCGGCGGCTTTTTGTGTTGCACGCTTGGTCGACGTGGCAGGCGCAGGTGCACTGACGGGTGCAGGTGCAGCCGCGGCCTGGGCTTGAGACGCCGCTGCGGCCAACGGTGCATTCGGCGCAGCACGAGGTGCTGAACTGCGTTTGCTGCCTATTAATAAGGAAAGCGCCGGCGCCATGCCATTGCCGTGCTCATCCAGCAACTCGAGCACGCGGCTCAGGTACTTTTCGTTGACCCAGTCGAGAACAAAGCGATTCGGTGCGTAGACACGCAACTCGTCGCCTTCGGCTTCGACCTGTAGTGGACGGATCCAAGTGTTGAATTGTTGGGCAGGCAGCTCATCGCGCAAAAGCTCCACGCACTGCTGCCAAAGTTCCACTGACACGGATATCCCCTAAGTTGAAAGCCGGTGAGGCAAAAACAAGCGGCCATTGTAGCGACCAGACGCCGACTTATCCACACGTAGGTTGCTCACGGGTGTCGAAGAATCAACGCGTTATACGCAAAAAAGACGACCAATGGTCTGTGCATAAGCTCTGTGGATAAACCCACTTAAGCTCGTTGTACAAGTGGGGGGCAAACTCTGTGGGTAACCTGCCTGTGGATAACCACCCTTTCCACACACAGCTTATCCGACAGCGCAGCACAGGCTGACCACCGTTTTCCACTGTAGTTGTCATTCTCTGTACAGCACGGAATAGAAGGGCTAAAGGTACTTATCCACAGAGAATGGCGAGTCTAGCTTTTATAAGCTTTACAGAAAAGCTTTAAATAATTCCCTTCTTTATTTTTATATCTAGCTGTCCACCTTTCAAGAACGAACCCTGCGGATATCCATTTAAAGGAAACGTTGGTTGGAAATTGACCTAGAGGCTTGCTTTCTCTAGAATCCCCGGTCTCTTAAAACGGGGGCCATTCCGGCCCGTTGTGGACGAACCAGGTAACACGACATGAAACGTACTTTCCAACCAAGCACTATCAAACGCGCTCGTACCCACGGTTTCCGTGCTCGCATGGCTACCAAGAACGGCCGTGCCGTCCTGTCGCGTCGTCGCGCCAAAGGTCGTGCGCGTCTGGCAGTTTGATAATCCGGTACTGGAGGTGAGTCAGGACTTCAGTCGGGAAAAGCGTTTGCTTACCCCCCGGCATTTCAAGGCAGTCTTTGACTCCCCTACCGGCAAGGTTCCGGGGAAAAATCTCCTGCTCCTTGCACGCACCAACGATCTCGATCACCCCCGACTAGGGCTGGTTATCGGGAAAAAGAGTGTGAAGCTCTCCGTTGAGCGCAATCGCCTCAAGCGTTTGATGCGCGAATCGTTTCGCCTCCACCAGGATTCTCTGGTTGGTTGGGATATCGTTATCGTCGCGCGCAAAGGTTTGGGTGATGTAGAAAACCCCGAATTGATTCAGCATTTCGGCAAACTCTGGAAACGTCTGGCACGCAGCACGCCGGTACCAGCAGTCAAAACCGAAACTGTAGGGGTAGACAGCACTGATGCGTAAACTGGCGCTCGTTCCGATCCAGTTTTATCGCTATGCCATTAGTCCTTTGATGGCCAGCCACTGTCGTTTCTACCCCAGTTGTTCCTGCTACGCGTATGAAGCCATAGAAAATCATGGCCTTCTGCGCGGTGGCTGGCTGACCTTTCGTCGTTTAGGTCGCTGTCATCCGTGGAATCCCGGTGGTTATGACCCGGTTCCATCTATCCCTACCTCCCGTTCTTCTTCGATGGCCGAGTAATCATGGATATTAAACGCACGATCCTGATCGTCGCCCTGGCAATCGTGTCCTACGTTATGGTTCTGAAATGGAACCAGGACTATGGTCAGGCTGCCTTGCCGACTCAGAATGTTGCTTCCAATCAGGCTGCCCCGGCTATTCCGGATACGCCACTTGGTAACAATGCTGCCGCCAGTGCCGATGTACCCAGCGCGAATACCGATATCAGTGCCCCTACCGCAACGCCGGTAGTCACCAATAAAGATCTCATCCATGTCAAAACGGATGTGCTCGAACTGGCTATCGATCCTCAAGGTGGTGATATCGCCCAGCTGATGCTGCCGCTGTATCCACGTCGTCAGGACCATCCGGAAATTCCGTTCCAGCTGTTTGATAACGGTGGCGAACGTACTTACCTGGCCCAAAGCGGCCTGACCGGTACCAACGGTCCGGATGCTCGCGCTACCGGTCGTCCGGTTTACTCGACCGAACAGAAGACTTATCAACTGGCTGATGGCCAGAACCAGCTCAACGTTGACCTGAAATTCAGCGACGCTGGCGTCAATTACATCAAGCGCTTCAGCTTTACTCGCGGTCTGTACGATCTGAAAGTCACTTATCTGATCGACAACACCAGCGATAAAGCCTGGACGGGCAACCTGTTTGCCCAGCTCAAGCGCGATGCAAGTGCCGATCCTTCTTCCACAACCGCTACCGGTACTGCGACTTACCTGGGCGCTGCCCTGTGGACAAGTGCAGAGCCATACAAAAAAGTGTCGATGAAAGATATCGACAAGGCGTCGTTGAAAGAAACCGTTAACGGTGGCTGGGTCGCCTGGCTGCAACACTACTTCGTGACTGCCTGGATTCCAGCCAAGAACGACAGCAACGTGGTGCAGACTCGCAAAGACAGCCAAGGCAACTACATCATCGGTTTCACTGGCCCGGTATTGTCCGTTGCGCCAGGTGCCAAGGCTGAAACCAGCGCTACGTTGTACGCAGGTCCGAAAAGCCAGGCGATACTGAAAGAGTTATCCCCAGGCCTGGAACTGACGGTCGACTACGGCATTCTGTGGTTCATCGCCCAGCCGATCTTCTGGCTGCTGCAACATATCCACGCGATCGTTGGTAACTGGGGCTGGTCGATCATCTTCCTGACCATGCTGATCAAGGGGATCTTCTTCCCACTGTCGGCCGCCAGCTACAAATCCATGGCGCGCATGCGTGCAGTGGCGCCGAAACTGGCTGCGCTGAAAGAGCAACATGGCGATGACCGGCAGAAAATGTCGCAAGCCATGATGGAGCTGTACAAGAAAGAGAAGATCAATCCGCTGGGTGGTTGCTTGCCAATCCTCGTGCAGATGCCGGTTTTCCTTTCGCTGTACTGGGTTCTCCTGGAAAGCGTGGAAATGCGCCAGGCACCGTTCATGCTGTGGATTACTGACCTGTCGATCAAGGATCCGTTCTTCATTCTGCCGATCATCATGGGCGCAACCATGTTCATCCAGCAGCAGTTGAACCCGACTCCTCCGGATCCGATGCAGGCCAAGGTGATGAAGCTGATGCCAATCATCTTCACCTTCTTCTTCCTGTGGTTCCCTGCGGGTCTGGTGCTGTACTGGGTTGTGAACAACTGCCTGTCCATCACCCAACAGTGGTACATCACACGTAAGATTGAAGCGGCTACCAAAAAAGCGGCTGCATAACTTACTCTGTGGATAACCACTCAAAACGCCCCCTAGTGGGGCGTTTTGCTATCCGTCATTTTTATCTGGATATCGAATCATGAGCGCTCCTCGTGAAACCATTGCCGCCGTCGCCACTGCTCAAGGCCGTGGTGGTGTCGGTATCGTCCGTATTTCCGGACCGCTGGCGAGTGTCGCGGCGAAAGCCATCAGCGGTCGCGAACTGAAACCGCGGTTCGCCCATTACGGCCCGTTTCTCAGTGAAAGCGAGGAAGTGCTGGACGAAGGCATCGCCCTGTATTTTCCTGGACCGAATTCGTTCACTGGCGAAGATGTGCTGGAACTCCAGGGCCACGGCGGTCCGATCGTTCTGGATATGTTGCTGCAGCGCTGCCTGCAATTGGGTTGCCGTCTGGCCCGGCCGGGTGAATTCAGCGAACGCGCGTTCCTCAACGACAAACTCGACCTGGCCCAGGCCGAAGCCATCGCCGATTTGATCGAAGCGAGTTCTGCGCAGGCCGCCCGAAATGCACTGCGTTCGTTGCAAGGCGCATTTTCGCAGCGTGTGCATAACCTCACCGAGCAATTGATTGCATTGCGGATCTACGTTGAGGCGGCAATCGACTTCCCTGAAGAAGAAATCGACTTCCTTGCCGATGGCCACGTGCTGAAGATGCTCGATGCGGTGCGCGATGAGTTATCCACCGTGTTGCGTGAAGCCGGGCAGGGCGCATTGCTGCGTGACGGCATGACCGTGGTGATTGCCGGTCGTCCTAACGCCGGTAAATCCAGTCTGCTCAACGCATTGGCCGGCCGAGAAGCGGCGATTGTTACCGAGATTGCCGGCACGACCCGGGACATCCTGCGCGAACATATCCACATCGACGGTATGCCGCTGCATGTGGTCGACACCGCTGGTTTGCGCGACACCGAAGACCAGGTCGAGAAAATCGGTGTGGAACGGGCATTGAAGGCCATCAGCGAGGCAGATCGGGTATTGCTGGTGGTCGATGCCACCGCGCCTGAGGCACTTGATCCTTTTGCCTTGTGGCCTGAATTCCTCGAGCAGCGCCCGGATCCGGCCAAAGTGACCTTGATCCGTAACAAGGCAGACCTGACCGGGGAGGCGATAGCGCTGGAAGTCAGTGAAGATGGTCACGTGACCATCAGCTTGAGCGCCAAGTCGGCTGGCGAAGGCCTGGAACTGCTGCGTGACCATCTCAAGGCCTGCATGGGCTATGAGCAGACCTCGGAAAGCAGCTTCAGCGCCCGCCGGCGTCATCTGGAGGCTCTGCGACATGCCAGTACCTCACTCGAGCATGGACGTGCGCAACTGACTTTGGCCGGTGCCGGAGAGCTGCTGGCTGAAGATTTGCGTCAGGCACAGCAGTCGTTGGGTGAAATTACCGGCGAATTCAGCTCCGACGATCTGTTGGGCAGGATCTTTTCCAGCTTCTGCATCGGTAAATAACCTCACCTCTCCCTCCGTAGGAGCTGAGCTTGCTCGCGAGGCGGCGTGTCTGACACACCGTGTTGCTTAAATCGCAGGCAAGCCAGCTCCCACAAGTCTGTGTATCTCCCGAATTTTTCTCATCGCCGAGCGGCATCGATCGCTTCGGTGGTTTCCCCGTGGGCGGAATTTGCTCCATTCAGCGCTTTTCTGTGGATTAAGCCCTGTGAATAACTGCCACTGAGCACGGTTGATAACAGGGCTTCAAAACTGAGGAAATCCACCTCTGTGGATAACCACCCCATTCATCCACAGGCTTACACCGGTTATCCAAGGGCCTCATTGGCACATGACCACAGGCTTTCAATACTCTGTACACATTGAAAATAAAGGGCTGTATCGATTTATCCACAGAAAGGGTGCTCTATAGAAATAAACATAAAAACAAAGATTTAATAAATTTCTTTCTTTTTAATTTCTATTGTCCGTGACTTACCCACAGCTGGTTAAATTTTGTGCAAAGGGTTCTTTAGGAAGGGCGAAGTCCCTATACTTGTCGACCAGGTCCAAAAACCTGAGCTCAAACTATTCCTGATTACCCAACTGAAGCAGGCACGAGGTGCGTGGTGGATTTCCCTTCCCGTTTTGAAGTGATCGTCATCGGCGGCGGTCATGCCGGTACCGAGGCAGCACTTGCATCAGCACGTATGGGGGCAAAAACCCTGTTGCTGACGCATAACGTGGAAACCCTCGGAGCAATGAGTTGCAACCCCGCGATTGGCGGGATCGGCAAGAGCCATCTGGTCAAGGAAATCGATGCCCTTGGCGGTGCGATGGCCATGGCGACCGATAAAGGTGGTATTCAGTTTCGCGTCTTGAACAGCCGCAAAGGCCCAGCCGTGCGCGCTACTCGCGCCCAGGCCGATCGCGTTCTGTACAAGGCCGCTGTGCGCGAGATTCTGGAGAACCAGCCGAACCTGTGGATATTTCAACAGGCCGCCGACGACCTGATCGTCGAACAGGAACAAGTGCGTGGTGTTGTCACCCAAATGGGCCTGCGGTTCTTCGCCGATTCCGTAGTGTTGACCACCGGTACGTTCCTCGGTGGACTTATCCACATCGGTTTGCAGAATTTTTCCGGCGGTCGCGCCGGTGATCCACCATCAATCGCACTGGCTCACCGTCTGCGTGAACTGCCATTGCGTGTGGGTCGTTTGAAAACCGGTACTCCGCCGCGTATCGACGGCCGCTCTGTGGATTTCTCGGTGATGACCGAGCAACCGGGCGATACGCCGATCCCGGTGATGTCGTTCCTGGGGTCCAAAGAACAACACCCCGCACAGGTCAGTTGCTGGATTACCCACACCAACGCCCGAACTCACGAAATCATTGCCGCGAACCTCGACCGTTCGCCTATGTATTCCGCTGCCGGTGAGATCGAAGGCATCGGCCCGCGTTACTGCCCGTCGATCGAAGACAAGATCCACCGCTTTGCCGACAAGGAAAGCCATCAGGTCTTCATCGAGCCGGAAGGTTTGACCACCCACGAGCTGTACCCGAACGGGATATCCACATCCTTGCCGTTCGACGTGCAATTGCAGATCGTGCAGTCGATTCGCGGCATGGAAAACGCCCATATCGTTCGCCCGGGCTACGCCATCGAGTACGACTACTTCGATCCGCGTGACCTGAAGTACAGCCTCGAAACCAAAGTCATCGGCGGCCTGTTCTTTGCCGGGCAAATCAACGGCACCACCGGTTACGAAGAAGCCGGCGCCCAAGGTTTGCTGGCCGGGGCCAACGCCGCATTGCGTGCCCAGGGCAAAGACAGCTGGTGCCCGCGTCGCGACGAAGCGTACATCGGCGTATTGGTCGACGACCTGATTACCCTGGGTACCCAGGAACCGTATCGGATGTTCACGTCCCGTGCCGAATACCGTTTGATCCTGCGCGAAGACAACGCCGACCTGCGCTTGACCGAAAAAGGTCGCGAACTGGGTCTGGTGGACGACGTGCGCTGGGCGGCTTTCTGCAAAAAACGCGAAAGCATCGAACTGGAAGAGCAACGCCTGAAAAGCACCTGGGTTCGCCCCGGTACGGAGCAGGGCGATGCGATCGCCGAAAAATTCGGCACGCCGCTGACTCACGAATACAACTTGCTGAACCTGCTGACCCGTCCGGAAATCGACTACGCTGGTCTGATCTCGGTGACCGGCGCCGGTGCAGAAGATCCACAGGTCGCCGAGCAGGTCGAAATCAAGACCAAATACGCCGGTTACATCGACCGCCAGCAAGATGAAATCGCTCGCCTGCGGGCCAGTGAAGACACCAAATTGCCTGTGGATATCGATTACACGAACATCTCCGGTCTCTCCAAAGAGATCCAGAGCAAGCTCGGCGCGACCCGTCCAGAGACCCTGGGCCAGGCTTCGCGGATTCCGGGCGTGACCCCGGCAGCGATTTCGCTGTTGATGATTCATTTGAAAAAACGCGGCGCGGGCCGTCAGTTGGAGCAAAGCGCTTGAGTTCGTTGGTCACCTCGCAACACGCCGAAGAGTTATCCACAGGTGCTCGCCAGCTCGGTGTCAACCTGACTGAAACACAGCACGCGCAGCTGCTGGGTTATCTGGCCCTGTTGATCAAATGGAACAAGGCCTACAACCTCACGGCCGTGCGTGATCCGGACGAAATGGTTTCGCGGCACCTGCTCGACAGCCTGAGCGTGATGTCCTTCATCGAAAACGGCCGCTGGCTGGATGTTGGCAGCGGCGGCGGCATGCCGGGTATTCCACTGGCGATCCTGTTTCCCGAGTCGCAAGTGACSTGCCTGGACAGCAACGGCAAGAAAACCCGCTTCCTGACTCAGGTCAAACTCGAACTCAAACTGGATAACCTGCAAGTTATCCACAGTCGCGTCGAAGCCTTCACGCCTGAACTGCCGTTCAACGGGATCATTTCCCGGGCATTCAGCAGCATGGAGAACTTCAGCAACTGGACTCGCCACTTGGGCGATAGCGATACGCGTTGGCTGGCAATGAAGGGCGTTCATCCCGCCGATGAGCTGGTAGCATTGCCAGCAGACTTCCACCTCGATAGCGAACACGCCCTGGCCGTACCCGGTTGCCAAGGCCAACGCCATCTGCTGATACTGCGCCGCACGGCATGATTGGGAACACAAGCAAGAATGGCTAAGGTATTCGCGATAGCGAACCAAAAGGGTGGTGTGGGCAAGACCACCACCTGCATCAACCTCGCAGCATCCCTGGTCGCGACCAAGCGTCGGGTGCTGTTGATCGATCTTGATCCACAGGGCAACGCCACCATGGGTAGCGGTGTGGATAAACACGGTCTGGAAAACTCGGTCTACGACCTGTTGATCGGCGAATGCGATCTGGCCCAGGCCATGCACTTCTCCGAACACGGTGGTTACCAGTTGTTGCCGGCCAACCGCGATTTGACCGCGGCTGAAGTCGTTCTGCTGGAAATGCAGATGAAGGAAAGCCGTCTGCGCAGCGCTTTGGCGCCGATCCGTGAGAACTACGATTACATTTTGATCGACTGCCCACCGTCGCTGTCGATGCTCACGCTCAATGCTCTGGTTGCCTCCGACGGGGTGATTATCCCCATGCAGTGCGAGTATTTCGCGCTCGAAGGGTTGAGCGACCTTGTGGATAACATCAAGCGCATCGCTGAATTGCTGAACCCGAACCTGAAAATCGAAGGCCTGCTGCGGACCATGTATGACCCGCGCCTGAGCCTGATGAACGATGTGTCGGCGCAGCTCAAGGAACACTTCGGCGAGCAACTGTACGACACCGTGATACCGCGCAACATCCGTCTGGCCGAAGCGCCAAGTTATGGCATGCCGGCGTTGGCCTATGACAAACAATCCCGTGGCGCACTGGCCTATCTGGCCCTGGCGGGCGAGATGGTTCGTCGTCAACGCAAAAATTCACGCATTGCCGCTGCTCAGGCAACTTAAGGAATCCCCATGGCCGTCAAGAAACGAGGTCTCGGACGTGGACTGGATGCACTGCTGAGTGGTCCGACTGTCAGTTCGCTTGAAGAGCAAGCGGTGCAGGCCGATCAGCGTGAGCTGCAACACCTGCCGCTGGATCTGATCCAGCGTGGCAAGTACCAGCCGCGTCGGGATATGGATCCCCAGGCGCTGGAAGAACTGGCGCAGTCGATCAAGGCTCAGGGCGTGATGCAGCCGATCGTGGTTCGCCCGATCGGTGCCGGCCGCTTTGAAATCATCGCCGGCGAACGCCGCTGGCGCGCCAGCCAGCAGGCTGGCCAGGAAACCATCCCGGCGATGGTGCGCGATGTGCCGGATGAAACCGCAATCGCCATGGCGTTGATCGAGAACATTCAGCGCGAAGACCTCAATCCGATCGAGGAAGCGGTCGCCCTGCAGCGTCTGCAGCAGGAATTCCAGCTGACTCAGCAGCAAGTCGCCGAAGCTGTGGGCAAATCCCGCGTGACCGTGGCCAACTTGTTGCGCCTGATTGCATTGCCGGAAGTCATCAAGACCATGCTGTCCCACGGCGACCTGGAAATGGGTCATGCCCGTGCACTGCTCGGTTTGCCGGAAAATCAACAGGTCGAGGGGGCGCGACATGTTGTCGCACGTGGCCTCACCGTACGCCAGACCGAGGCACTGGTTCGCCAGTGGTTGAGTGGTAAACCGGCGCCTGCCGAACCCTCAAAACCTGACCCGGATATCGCTCGTCTCGAGCAACGCCTGGCAGAGCGCCTAGGCTCTGCGGTGCAGATCCGCCACGGGAAGAAGGGCAAAGGGCAGTTGGTGATTGGCTACAACTCCCTTGATGAGCTTCAAGGCGTCCTCGCACATATCCGCTGAAACATTTCCTCATGTAGCGCGAAGTTCGAAATCACTACCTGACAGTTGAATAGGGGCTGAACCGCCCCTATACTCTGCGCGCATTTTGTCGGCACAAATTATGCCAAGTTATTGAATTCTGGCAGCCGGCCTTTGAGGAGCAAAAGTGATGGAAACCCGCACGCCAAACCGCTTGCCGTTCCATCGCTTGGCGGTTTTTCCGGTGTTATTGGCACAATTTGTCGTCTTGCTGCTTGCCGCTTTGGCGCTCTGGCGATGGCATGGGGTCGTAGCCGGATACTCAGGACTCTGCGGAGGCCTGATAGCCTTGCTTCCCAATGTTTATTTCGCTCACAGGGCATTTCGGTTTTCCGGCGCCCGAGCAGCTCAAGCCATTGTCCGGTCTTTTTATGCCGGCGAGGCGGGCAAACTGATTTTGACGGCAGTGCTCTTTGCATTGACGTTCGCAGGTGTGAAGCCACTGGCGCCGCTAGCTGTATTCGGCGTCTTCGTGCTGACCCAACTGGTCAGCTGGTTCGCTCCCCTGCTGATGAGAACAAGACTTTCGAGACCTTAGGGCGTTTGAGGCAACCATGGCAGCAGAATCCGCTTCGGGCTATATCCAGCACCACTTGCAAAACCTGACCTTCGGTCAGCTACCTACCGGCGGCTGGGGCTTTGCCCACACCGCAGCAGAAGCCAAGGCAATGGGCTTCTGGGCTTTCCACGTCGATACCCTCGGCTGGTCGGTCGCGTTGGGTCTGATCTTCGTTCTTCTTTTCCGCATGGCGGCGAAGAAGGCGACTTCCGGCGTACCAGGTGCCTTGCAGAACTTCGTTGAAGTATTGGTCGAATTCGTCGACAGCAGCGTGAAGGACAGCTTCCATGGTCGTAGCCCGGTGGTTGCACCTCTGGCACTGACCATCTTCGTCTGGGTGTTCATGATGAACGCCATCGACCTGGTACCGGTCGACTGGATCCCGCAACTGGCTGCGGCCATTTCCGGCAACCACGAGATCCCGTTCCGCGCCGTGTCGACCACCGACCCGAACGCTACGCTGGCCATGGCCTTCTCGGTATTCGCGCTGATCATTTTCTACAGCATCAAAATCAAGGGCATCGGCGGCTTCATCGGCGAACTGACCCTGCACCCGTTCGGCAGCAAGAACATTTTTGTTCAGGCCCTGCTGATTCCGGTGAACTTCCTGCTGGAATTCGTGACGCTGATTGCCAAGCCGATTTCGCTGGCACTGCGTCTGTTCGGCAACATGTACGCTGGCGAGCTGGTGTTTATCCTGATCGCCGTGATGTTCGGCAGCGGCCTGCTCTGGCTTAGCGGTCTGGGCATTGTGCTGCAGTGGGCGTGGGCTGTGTTCCACATCCTGATCATCACCCTGCAGGCGTTTATCTTCATGATGCTGACCATCGTCTACCTGTCGATGGCGCACGAAGAGAACCATTAAGACCGGCTTCGGCTAGTCTGATGTCCCTCTCGCTTCGGCGAGAGGGGGCCCGTACCGGGCTCGATGAAACGATTTGTTTTACCGCTTTAATCTAAAAAACCTAAACCATACGACGTAAAAGTCGGGAGGAAAGATGGAAACTGTAGTTGGTCTAACCGCTATCGCTGTTGCACTGTTGATCGGCCTGGGCGCACTGGGTACCGCAATTGGTTTCGGCCTGTTGGGTGGCAAGTTCCTGGAAGGCGCAGCGCGTCAGCCAGAAATGGTTCCAATGCTGCAAGTTAAAATGTTCATCGTTGCCGGTCTGCTCGACGCCGTAACCATGATCGGCGTTGGTATCGCTCTGTTCTTCACCTTCGCGAACCCTTTCGTTGGTCAACTCGCTCACTAATCACTCGGTTTTTCGAGTTGAGCAAGTGTGATGGACAACGAACGAGCGAGGTGTTGGCGTGAACATTAATGCAACCCTGATTGGCCAGTCCGTTGCGTTCTTCATTTTTGTACTGTTTTGCATGAAGTTCGTGTGGCCTCCGGTCATCGCGGCTTTGCACGAACGTCAGAAGAAGATCGCGGATGGACTGGACGCTGCCGCCCGAGCAGCTCGCGACCTGGAATTGGCCCAAGATAAAGCGGGTCAACAACTGCGCGAAGCTAAAGCTCAGGCAGCCGAAATCATTGAGCAAGCCAAGAAGCGCGGTAATCAGATCGTCGAAGAGGCTGTTGATAAAGCCCGTGTCGACGCTGAACGTGTGAAATTGCAGGCTCAGGCCGAGATCGAACAGGAACTGAACAGTGTCAAAGACGCGCTGCGTGCCCAACTGGGTGCACTGGCCGTTGGCGGCGCCGAGAAGATCCTGGGTGCCACAATCGATCAAAACGCGCACGCGGAGCTGGTAAACAAACTGGCTGCTGAAATTTAAGCGAGGGCGATCATGGCAGAACTGACCACGTTGGCCCGACCTTACGCTAAGGCAGCCTTCGAGCATGCCCAGGCCCACCAGCAACTGGCCTCTTGGTCAGCCATGCTCGGCCTGGCTGCAGCAGTGTCGCAAGACGACACCATGCAGCGCGTGCTCAAGGCCCCGCGACTGACGAGCGCAGACAAGGCCGCCACGTTTATTGACGTGTGCGGCGACAAGTTTGATGCCAAGGCACAGAACTTCATCAACGTCGTTGCCGAAAACGACCGTCTCCCGCTTTTGCCGGAGATATCCGCTCTGTTCGACCTGTACAAGGCCGAACAAGAGAAGTCGGTAGACGTTGAAGTGACCAGTGCTTTCGCGTTGAACCAAGAACAGCAAGACAAACTCGCCAAGGTTCTCAGTGCACGACTCAACCGGGAAGTGCGCCTGCAAGTCGAGGAAGACAAATCCCTGATAGGGGGCATTGTCATCCGCGCCGGCGACCTGGTTATCGATGGCTCGGTTCGCGGCAAACTCGCGAACCTTGCCGAAGCATTGAAATCTTGAGTTTGAAGGGGCAGCAGAGCAATGCAGCAACTCAATCCTTCCGAAATAAGTGAAATTATCAAGGGCCGCATCGAAAAGCTCGATGTGACCTCCCAAGCCCGTAACGAAGGCACTGTCGTCAGCGTATCTGACGGCATCGTGCGGATTCACGGTCTGGCCGACGTTATGTACGGCGAGATGATCGAGTTTCCGGGCGGCGTCTACGGTATGGCCCTCAACCTGGAGCAAGACTCTGTAGGTGCCGTTGTATTGGGCTCTTACCAGACTCTGGCTGAAGGCATGAGCGCCAAGTGCACTGGCCGCATCCTCGAAGTTCCGGTTGGTAAGGAACTGCTGGGTCGCGTAGTCGACGCACTGGGTAACCCAGTTGACGGCAAAGGTCCGCTGAACAACACCGAGACCGACGCGGTCGAGAAAGTTGCTCCGGGCGTGATCTGGCGTAAGTCGGTAGACCAGCCTGTACAGACTGGCTACAAGGCTGTCGACGCCATGATCCCTGTCGGCCGTGGCCAGCGTGAGCTGATCATCGGTGACCGTCAGATCGGTAAAACCGCTCTGGCGATCGACGCGATCATCAACCAGAAAGACAGCGGCATCTTCTGCGTCTACGTAGCGATCGGTCAGAAACAATCGACCATCGCCAACGTGGTTCGCAAGCTGGAAGAAAACGGCGCCTTGGCTAACACCATCGTCGTAGCTGCCAGTGCTTCGGAATCGGCTGCACTGCAATTCCTGGCACCGTACTCCGGTTGCACCATGGGCGAATATTTCCGCGACCGCGGTGAAGACGCGCTGATCGTTTATGACGATCTGTCCAAGCAAGCAGTGGCTTACCGCCAGATTTCCCTGCTGCTGCGCCGTCCACCAGGCCGTGAAGCCTACCCAGGCGACGTGTTCTATCTCCACTCCCGTCTGCTGGAGCGCGCATCCCGCGTTTCGGAAGAGTACGTAGAGAAGTTCACCAACGGTGCCGTGACTGGCAAGACCGGTTCCTTGACCGCTCTGCCAATCATTGAAACCCAGGCTGGCGACGTTTCCGCGTTCGTTCCGACCAACGTGATTTCCATCACCGACGGTCAGATCTTCCTGGAATCGGCCATGTTCAACTCCGGGATCCGTCCTGCAGTGAACGCCGGTGTTTCGGTATCCCGTGTGGGTGGTGCCGCTCAGACCAAGATCATCAAGAAGCTTTCCGGTGGTATCCGTACCGCTCTGGCTCAGTACCGTGAACTGGCTGCATTCGCCCAGTTCGCTTCTGACCTGGACGAAGCCACTCGCAAGCAGCTTGAGCACGGTCAGCGCGTTACCGAGCTGATGAAGCAGAAGCAATATGCGCCGATGTCCATTGCCGACATGTCGTTGTCCCTGTATGCCGCTGAACGTGGCTTCCTGGTAGACATCGAGATTCCAAAAATCGGTAGCTTCGAGCAGGCCATGATTGCTTACTTCAACCGCGATCACGCCGAATTGATGGCGAAGATCAACGTGAAGGGTGACTTCAATGACGAAATCGACGCTGGCCTGAAAGCCGGTATCGAGAAGTTCAAGGCCACCCAAACCTGGTAAGCCGCAGCGGGGGCCGAGAGGCTCCCGCTTGCTAACCTGATAGGTGTTACATGGCAGGCGCAAAAGAGATTCGCAGTAAGATTGCGAGCATCAAAAGCACGCAAAAAATTACCAGCGCCATGGAAAAAGTGGCGGTCAGCAAAATGCGCAAGGCACAAATGCGCATGTCGGCTAGCCGTCCTTACGCGGAGCGCATCCGCCAGGTTATTGGTCATCTGGCCAACGCTAACCCGGAATATCGCCACCCGTTCATGATCGACCGTGCTATCAAGCGCGTTGGTTATGTCGTCGTGAGCAGTGACCGTGGTCTGTGTGGTGGCTTGAACACCAACCTGTTCAAGGCTTTGGTCAAGGACATGGCGGTAAACCGCGAACAAGGCGTCGAGATCGATCTGTGCGTGATTGGTAGCAAAGGTGCGGCTTTCTTCCGCAACTTCGGCGGTAACGTCGTTGCAGCTATCAGCCACCTGGGTGAAGAGCCGTCGATCAATGACCTGATCGGCAGCGTCAAGGTGATGCTGGATGCCTACCTGGACGGCCGTATTGACCGCCTGTGCGTGGTGTCCAACAAGTTCATCAACACCATGACGCAACAGCCTACCGTGGAGCAGTTGATTCCACTGGTGGCGACCCCGGATCAAGAACTCAAGCACCACTGGGACTATCTCTACGAACCGGATGCCAAGGAGCTGCTTGACGGCTTGATGGTCCGTTACGTGGAATCGCAGGTCTACCAGGCGGTGGTCGAGAACAACGCAGCTGAACAAGCGGCGCGGATGATCGCAATGAAGAACGCTACCGACAACGCCGGTGACTTGATCAGCGATTTGCAGCTGATCTACAACAAGGCGCGTCAGGCTGCGATCACCCAAGAGATCTCGGAAATCGTCGGCGGCGCTGCCGCGGTTTAACGGTTCAAATATTCAGAGGATCCAGCTATGAGTAGCGGACGTATCGTTCAAATCATCGGCGCCGTTATCGACGTGGAATTTCCACGCGACAGCGTACCGAGCATCTACAACGCGCTGAAAGTCGTGAGCGCGGCAGAAACCACCCTGGAAGTTCAGCAGCAGCTGGGCGACGGCGTGGTTCGTACCATTGCGATGGGTTCCACCGAGGGCTTGAAGCGCGGTCTGGAAGTCACCGACTCTGGCGCAGCCATCTCCGTACCGGTCGGTAAAGCGACCCTGGGCCGGATCATGGACGTACTGGGCAACCCGATCGACGAAGCTGGCCCGATTGACACCGAAGAACGCTGGGGCATTCACCGTCCTGCGCCGTCCTTCGCTGAACAAGCTGGCGGCAACGACCTGCTGGAAACCGGCATCAAGGTTATCGACCTGGTTTGCCCGTTCGCCAAGGGCGGTAAAGTCGGTCTGTTCGGTGGTGCCGGTGTAGGCAAAACCGTAAACATGATGGAACTGATCCGTAACATCGCCATCGAGCACAGCGGTTATTCCGTGTTCGCCGGTGTGGGTGAGCGTACTCGTGAGGGTAACGACTTCTACCACGAGATGAAGGATTCCAACGTTCTGGACAAAGTGGCACTGGTTTACGGTCAGATGAACGAGCCGCCGGGAAACCGTCTGCGCGTAGCTCTGACCGGCCTGACCATGGCCGAGAAGTTCCGTGACGAAGGTAACGACGTTCTGCTGTTCGTCGACAACATCTATCGTTACACCCTGGCCGGTACTGAAGTATCCGCACTGCTGGGCCGTATGCCTTCTGCAGTAGGTTACCAGCCGACCCTGGCTGAAGAGATGGGTACTCTGCAAGAGCGCATCACTTCCACCAAAAACGGTTCGATCACTTCGATCCAAGCGGTATACGTACCTGCGGATGACTTGACTGACCCGTCGCCAGCGACCACCTTCGCCCACTTGGACGCCACCGTCGTTCTGTCCCGTGACATCGCTTCCCTGGGTATCTACCCAGCGGTAGATCCACTGGATTCGACTTCGCGTCAGCTGGACCCGAACGTGATCGGTCAGGACCACTACGACACCGCTCGCGGCGTTCAGTATGTTCTGCAGCGTTACAAAGAACTGAAGGACATCATTGCGATCCTGGGTATGGACGAGCTGTCGGAAACCGACAAGCAGTTGGTATCCCGCGCTCGTAAGATCCAGCGCTTCTTGTCGCAGCCGTTCTTCGTGGCTGAAGTCTTCACCGGTGCGTCGGGTAAATACGTTTCCCTGAAAGACACCATTGCTGGCTTCAAAGGCATCCTCAACGGTGACTACGACCACCTGCCAGAACAAGCGTTCTACATGGTCGGCGGCATCGAAGAAGCGATCGAGAAAGCCAAGAAACTGTAATCCAGGCGCCCGGCGACGGGCGCTAATTTAGGTTGAGGCAATCAGATGGCTATGACAGTCCATTGCGACATCGTCAGTGCGGAAGGGGAAATCTTCTCCGGTCTGGTCGAGATGGTGATTGCGCACGGTGAGCTGGGTGATCTTGGTATCGCTCTGGGTCACGCTCCGCTGATCACTAATCTGAAACCAGGTCCGATCCGCTTGATCAAGCAGGGCGGGGAAGCCGAGGTGTATTACATCTCCGGTGGTTTCCTCGAGGTTCAGCCGAACATGGTCAAGGTGCTTGCCGACACTGTGCAACGTGCTGCCGACCTGGACGAAGCCTCCGCTCAGCTAGCCGTTCAGGCTGCTGAGAAGGCCTTGCATGAAAGAGGAGCCGAGTTCGACTACGGTTCCGCTGCCGCTCGTCTGGCCGAGGCGACAGCTCAGCTGCGCACCGTCCAGCAGATCCGCAAGAAGTTCGGCGGCTGATAGCCTCCCGCTTGTTGTGTGATTGATTAAAAAGGGTAGCCTCGGCTACCCTTTTTCTTTTTCTGCAAATTACCTCTTGGTCGCAGCCGCCGACCACCCAGGATTGGTAGCCAGTCATGTCTCTAGAAATCGTTATTCTCGCTGCCGGCCAAGGCACTCGCATGCGTTCGGCGCTGCCGAAGGTGCTTCACCCGGTGGCGGGCAATTCCATGCTTGGCCATGTTATCCACAGCGCCCGCCAACTTGATCCACAGCGCATTCACGTGGTGATTGGCCATGGCGCTGACGTGGTACGTGAGCGTCTGGCAGCAGATGACTTGAACTTCGTGTTGCAGGACCAGCAACTCGGCACAGGTCACGCAGTGGCCCAGGCTGTGCCGTTCATTACCGCCGATACCGTATTGATCCTTTACGGTGACGTGCCGCTGATCGAGGTCCCGACCCTGCAACGCCTGCTCAAGCTTGTGACACCGCTGCAGATGGGGCTGTTGACCGTCGAACTCGATGACCCGACGGGTTATGGCCGTATCGTGCGCAATGCCGATGGGCGTGTGACCGCTATCGTCGAACACAAGGATGCCAGTGAAGCCGAGCGTACGATCACTGAAGGCAATACCGGCATTATGGCGGTGCCGGCCAGTCATCTGGGGGACTGGATGAGCCGGCTCTCCAACAACAATGCGCAGGGCGAGTATTACCTGACCGACGTGATTGCCATGGCAGTCAGCGACGGTCTGGTGGTGGACACCGAGCAGCCTCACGATGCGATGGAAGTGCAGGGCGCCAATGACCGCAAACAGCTCGCGGAGCTTGAGCGTCATTATCAGTTGCGCGAAGGCCGTCGGCTGATGGCCCAAGGTGTAACGCTGCGCGATCCGGCGCGGTTTGATGTGCGCGGTGAAGTGACTGTCGGCCGTGATGTGCTGATAGACATCAACGTGATTCTCGAAGGCCGTGTGGTCATCGAAGACGACGTGGTCATTGGCCCGAACTGCGTGATCAAGGACAGCACCCTGCGCAAGGGCGTGGTCATCAAGGCCAACAGCCACATTGAAGGCGCGGTATTGGGCGAGGGCAGTGATGCCGGTCCGTTCGCGCGCTTGCGTCCGGGCACTGTGCTGGAAGCCCGCGCCCATGTGGGTAACTTCGTCGAACTGAAGAATGCCCATCTGGGTGAAGGCGCCAAGGCGGGCCACTTGACCTACCTGGGCGATGCCGAAGTCGGCGCGCGCACCAACATCGGCGCCGGCACCATCACCTGCAACTATGATGGCGTCAACAAGTGGAAGACGGTCCTGGGTGAAGACGTATTCATTGGTTCCAACAACTCGTTGGTAGCGCCTGTGGATATCCTGGACGGCGCGACCACTGCGGCGGGTTCGACGATTACCTCGACTGTGGATAAGTCTCAGTTGGCCGTTGGTCGGGCTCGACAGAAGAATATCGATGGCTGGAAGCGTCCAGTGAAAGTCCAGAAGAGCTGAGTTATCCACAGATCAATGATTGGCTGAAGTTATTCACAGCCTGATTCATTGCCTTCGCGAGCAAGCCCACTCCCACAGGTTTATACGCAATTCCCGTGTGAGCGGGCTTGCTCGCGAATGGGTTAACCACCGATCTTTTTTCGTGTGCTGGCTTGACGGAGTTTCGCTGATAGGTTTTGATTGCTTTCGTTATCTTTCGAATCGAAACTTACCAGCTCATGTCAAAGCGCAATACACCACAACGTCGCCACAATATCCTTGCCTTGCTGACTGAGCAGGGTGAAGTCAGTGTGGATGAATTGGCCAAGCGTTTTGAAACCTCTGAAGTTACAATTCGCAAAGATTTGGCGGCACTTGAAAGCAATGGCTTGTTGTTACGCCGTTACGGCGGAGCGATCACCATGCCGCATGAGTTGGTCAGTGATCCGGGCCAATCCGTTTCCCGGTACAAACAAGCCATTGCTCAAGCCGCGGTGGCGCGGATTCGTGAACATGCGCGGATCATTATCGACAGTGGCAGCACCACGGCGGCAATGATTCCACAACTTGGCCAACAGCCGGGCCTGGTCGTCATGACCAATTCGTTGTATGTCGCCAATGCGTTGAGCGAACTTGAACATGAACCGGTGCTGTTGATGACCGGTGGAACCTGGGACCCGCATTCCGAGTCATTTCAGGGGCAGGTCGCCGAGCAGGTCCTGCGCTCGTACGATTTTGATCAGTTGTTCATCGGTGCCGATGGCATTGATCTGGTACGAGGCACCACGACCTTCAACGAATTGCTCGGTCTGAGCCGGGTGATGGCCGATGTGGCCCGTGAAGTGATCGTGATGGTCGAATCCGAGAAGATCGGCCGCAAGATTCCAAACCTGGAACTGCCATGGAGCAGCATCCATACCCTTATTACCGATGATCGCCTGCCGCAAGAGGCTCGCGACCAGATTCAGGCCCGCGGCATTAACGTGATATGCGCGGCAGTCAGCCAGGAGAAATAGCATGTGTGGAATTGTCGGCGCAGTCGCGGAACGTAATATCACTGCCATTTTGCTCGAAGGTCTGAAGCGCCTCGAATACCGCGGCTACGACAGCGCCGGTGTGGCGGTTTACACCAACGGTGAAAAACTTGAGCGCATGCGTCGCCCGGGCAAGGTCAGCGAACTGGAACAGGCCCTGGCGCAAGAACCGCTGGTTGGCCGTCTCGGTATCGCCCACACCCGTTGGGCCACTCACGGTGCGCCGTGCGAGCGTAACGCTCACCCGCATTTCTCCGGCGATCTGGCGGTGGTGCACAACGGCATCATCGAAAACCATGAAGCCCTGCGCGAGCAGCTCAAGGCACTGGGTTATGTGTTCACCTCGGACACCGATACCGAAGTCATTGCTCACCTGCTGAACCACAAACTAAAAGAACTCCCTGACCTGACCGTCGCCCTCAAGGCCACCGTCAAGGAGTTGCACGGCGCTTACGGCCTGGCCGTTATCAGCGCGCAACAACCGGATCGCCTGGTCGCAGCTCGCAGTGGCAGCCCACTGGTGATCGGCCTGGGTCTGGGCGAGAACTTCCTCGCGTCCGACCAGTTGGCATTGCGTCAGGTCACTGACCGTTTCATGTACCTGGAAGAGGGCGACATCGCGGAGATCCGCCGCGACAGCGTGCAGATCTGGGATATCGACGGCAACGTTGTCGAGCGTGACGCGGTGCAGTACCGCGACAATGCCGAGTCCGCCGAGAAGGGCGAGTTCCGTCACTACATGCTCAAGGAAATCCACGAGCAACCGTCGGTCGTGCAACGGACCCTGGAAGGCCGCCTCAGCCAGAATCAGGTCTTGGTGCAAGCGTTCGGTCCGCAAGCTGCCGAGTTGTTCGCCAAGGTCCGCAATGTGCAGATCGTCGCCTGCGGCACCAGCTATCACGCGGGTATGGTTGCGCGTTACTGGCTCGAAGAACTGGCCGGGATCCCGTGCCAGGTCGAAGTCGCCAGCGAATTCCGCTATCGCAAAGTGGTCGTGCAACCCGATTCGCTGTTCGTGACCATCTCCCAGTCGGGCGAAACCGCTGATACCCTGGCGGCACTGCGCAATGCCAAAGAGCTGGGTTTCCTCGCCAGCCTGGCGATCTGCAACGTCGGCATCAGTTCCCTGGTGCGTGAGTCCGACCTGACGCTGCTGACCCAGGCCGGTCGCGAAATCGGTGTGGCATCGACCAAAGCCTTCACCACTCAGTTGGTGGGCCTGTTGCTGTTGACCCTGTCGCTGGGTCAGGTGCGTGGCACCTTGGCTGAAGGCGTGGAAGCGACACTGGTCGAAGAGCTTCGCCGTTTGCCTGCCCGCCTGGGTGAAGCATTGGCCATGGACAGTATTGTGGAGAAAGTCGCCGAGCTGTTCGCCGACAAGAAGCACACCCTGTTCCTGGGTCGTGGCGCACAGTACCCGGTGGCAATGGAAGGCTCGCTGAAGCTCAAGGAAATTTCCTACATTCACGCTGAAGCCTACCCGGCTGGTGAACTCAAGCACGGCCCGTTGGCGCTGGTCGACGACGATATGCCGGTGGTGACGGTGGCCCCGAACAACGAACTGTTGGAGAAGTTGAAATCCAACCTGCAGGAAGTTCGTGCCCGTGGCGGCCAGCTGATTGTGTTTGCTGACGAAAAAGCCGGCATGAGCAATGGCGAAGGCACGCATGTGGTCAACATGCCGCACATCCACGACATCCTGTCGCCGATCCTCTACACCATTCCGTTGCAACTGCTCTCGTACTACGTCGCTGTGCTTAAAGGCACAGACGTCGACCAGCCGCGTAACCTGGCGAAGTCGGTGACGGTGGAGTAAGTCATTGCGGCGATCAGGCGCTCGTGGTTTTCAATAAATCACACTGACATAGAATAATTAGCGTCTGACACAGTAGTAATTAAGCTCGACACAATGAAAACCCTTTGAATACAAAGGGTTTTAATTTTTTTGGTCTCGCCGCTCATCAGGTTTCCGTCGCGCTGAGTACGATGTAATACTTTTCCGAAAACGTTATAGACATTCGAGAACAGTTCCCACTCTTTTCCGTGTCTGCGCTTGAGGTAATCGCCTCTACTTGGCCTACTAAGCTCCTTCGGTTTTATAAATACCCGCCGTCTCCTCAACAACTAACAAGCGCTCACACCATGGATGGAATCGATATGCAGGCTGGGGTCTTTTTCCTGGGTTCTAGTGGCCTGTGCGCTGCGCGCCGAGTGGGTTATCCACCGCGGTGCCCTGAGCAAGACCTCGCCGAATATCGGTTTTTCCTCCCTGCGCAGTAACACCTTCGGTGCCGATGTCTGTCGGCCTTCCGTCCTTCATTGCTGAATTCAAGGTCGAATATTTAATGAAGTCACCTTTTTCATCGCCCGCATTGCTTCCTCTCAAGATCATCGCCACCGGCGTGGCGCTACCGCCCAATCGCGTCGAGTCGGTGGACCTTGATCGGTTGTTGAACAAGCCTGCGGGCTATGTCGAGAAGCGTTCGGGGATTATCTATCGCTATCATGCCTCGGATGATGCCAGCCAGGCAGAGTTGGCGGCAGCCGCTCTTCACGACGCCCTGGACCGCCAGGGTATCGACGCCGCATCAATCGACTTGCTGATTTCGGCTTCGGCGATTTCCGTTCAGGCATTGCCGTGCACGGCGGTGCACATCCTGAAGGTCTCCCGGTTGGCGCCCGGTACCCCCGGTTTCGACATCAATAGCAGCTGTGTGAGCTTCATCTCGGCGCTACAGGTCGCCGCAGGGCTGTTAAATGCCGGAACCTACCGACGCATTGCGATCGTGTCGGCCGACCTGGCGTCACGCGGGATAGATTGGGACGATGAAGAATCCTCACTGATTTTCGGCGACGGTGCAGCGTGCGCCATCGTTGAACGGGGCGATGGCACCAGTGGGATCCTCGCCAGCCTGGTTGAAACCCACCCCCAAGGCAGCGGACTCTGTGAGATACGGGCGGGCGGCACACGACGCAATCCGCGCGCGGGCATGACCGACAGCGACTTCCTGTTCCAGATGCGCGGCAAGCAATTGTTCAGGCAAGCCTCGGCGTTGATCGAGGACTACCTGGCTCGTCTGTTGGGGGCGAGCGGGTTGACCCTGGAACAAATCGCCACGGTGGTGCCGCACCAGGCCAGCCATCTGTCGCTGGAGCATATGCGTCGACGCCTGAATGTCTCTTCCAGCGTGTTGGTGGATATCTACCGCTATCACGGCAACCAGGTGGCCGCATCGATCCCCACGGCATTGCACGCAGCGGTCACCAGCGGACGGTTTAATCGCGCCGAGCCGGCGATGCTCATCGGCACAGCGGCTGGTTTATCCTTGGCCGGCATGGTCCTGCTGCCATGAAGGTACTGCTGACTGGCGCCACCAGCGGGCTTGGGCGAAACGCAGCACAGTGGTTGCTCGATGCCGGTCATGCGGTGCATGCCACCGGTCGCGACACCCAGGTTGGTAACGCCCTGCGTGAGCTGGGCGCCGACTTTACGGCGTTGGATTTAACCCATGCAAGCCTTGAGCAATGCCAGCCATTGATGAGCGGGTGTGATGCGGTCTGGCACTGCGCCGCGAAGTCTTCGCCGTGGGGGCGCCGGGAGGATTTTTACCAGGCGAACGTGGTTGCCACGCAAAAACTGGCTGAGTCAGCGGGGCGTGCCGGTGTTCGGCGTTTTGTTCATATCTCCACGCCCTCGATCTACTTTGATTTCCAGCATCATCGTGAAATCGTCGAGAGCTACCGCGCCCCACGGTTTGCCAACCATTACGCCGCCAGCAAGTACGCGGCGGAGCAGGGCATCCAGGCTCTGGTGCCGCGCTATCCGAACACCACCTACATAATCTTGCGGCCCCGTGGCCTGTTCGGCCCACATGATCGGGTGATCCTGCCCAGGGTGCTGAGCCGGCTTGAGCACGATCGCGGCGTGTTGCGCCTTCCCGGCGGMGGCAAAGCGCTGTTGGACCTGACCTTTGTGCTCAACGTGGTGCACGCCATGGACCTGGCGAGCCGCAACAACCCTTTGCCCTCCGGGGCGGCCTACAACATCACCAACCATCAGCCGATGCGCTTGGCTGACATGCTGCATCTTTTGCTCCATGGACAGTTGGGCCTGCGCTATCAGTTGCAGGCGATACCCTACCCACTCTTGCACGCACTGGCCGGCGGGCTGGAGCTACTGAGCTGCGCTACGGGCAAAGAGCCGCAACTGACGCGCTACAGCGTCGCCGCGTTGAATTTCGATATGACGCTCAGCCAGGTGCGCGCCACTGAGGAACTGGGGTACTTGCCACGCTACACGATGGAGCAGGGGATCGAGCAAACAGGGGCCTGGTTCAGGCAACAGGGGGTGGCGGCTCATGGCTAAAGTCACCCAATTCGAGGTGGGCTACTGCACCCATATCGCCTGCATGGCACAACGCGGGGCCGGTCTGCGCGTGTGTAAGTTCCCGGCCCGGGCGTATCTGCTGGAGGTCGGCAGCCGTCGCTGGCTATGGGATACCGGCTACTCGACGCATTTCCAGGAGCAGACGCAGTCCGGCCTCTTTCGTGTGTACCGCCAGGTCACTCCGGTGTACTTCGACCCACGCGAGTCATTGGTCGAGCAACTGCGCACCGCAGGCTTGGCGGGCAATGACATCGAGGGGCTGATCCTTTCGCATTTTCATGCCGACCATATTGCCGGGCTGCGCGATTTCAGCCAGCCCAATTTCATCTGTTCGGGCCAGGGTTGGCAACAAACCCGGACGCTGCGTGGGTTTTCGGCACTGAAGCAGGCCTTTATTCCCGGCTTGATCCCGGAGAGTTTTGAAGCGCGACTGCAGTTTATTGAGAGCTTTGCACGGGTGGGCTTGTCTGAGCAGTTGGCGCCTTTCGATCACGGCTTTGAACTGCCGGGAAGTGAGGGACAGATCTTCCTGGTGCCTTTGCCAGGCCATGCGGCGGGGCATATCGGCGCGTTCATTCTCACCGACGAAGGCTGGACGTTGTTGGCCAGTGACGCCGGATGGTCTGCCCAGAGCTATCAAACCTTGCGCGGACCCTCGGTATTGGCCAATTTGCTGATGGATGATTCCCGCGTCTATTACGACACGCTCCGCCGACTGAACCAGCTGTGGACGGCCGGTCATGTCGACATCCGCCTGTGTCATGAGGGCGACCTATGATCCCGGTGAAGACCCTCTGGCACTACTTTCGTACCCGGCGTTTGACCTTCACCGATCGCGCGGTGCTGCAAGCCTATCAGGCAAAACAGCTGAAACGCTTCGCTCGACGGGTCCTTGCACAGAGTCCCTATTTTCGCCCTTACAGCGCACTGTCGGTGAGCGAGTGGCCGCTGATGGATAAGGCGCTGATGATGGCGCAGTTCGACCAGATGAACACCGCCCAATTGCAGTGCGATCAATTACTGGCGTGTGCCCGACGCAGCGAAACCGAACGCGACTTCACCCCCACGGTCGGCGCCTACAGTGTCGGGTTGTCGTCTGGCACGTCGGGGCGGCGCGGTGTGTTTGTCGTCAGTGAGCGGGAGCAACAGGTCTGGGCCGGTGGCATGCTGGCAAAGATGCTGCCCGAAGGTATTTTTGCCGGTGAACGCGTCGCGCTGTTTTTACGTGCGGACAACAACCTCTACCACAGCGTGAACAACCGCTGGCTGAGCCTGGAGTTCTACGATCTGTTTGCGCCTTTCCCGGCGCAACTGCCGCGCTTGCAGCAGCAGGCACCGACGATCATTGTCGCGCCGGCCCAGGTGTTGAGGGCGCTTGCGCTCGCGGTCCTCAATCAGCAACTGGCCCTCAACGTCAAGAAAGTGATCTCGGTAGCCGAAGTCCTGGACATGCATGATCGACGGATACTGGAGCAGGTGTTTCCTGACATCGGTGAGGTGTATCAGGCCACCGAGGGGTTTCTGGCAGCTTCATGTTCCCACGGCACGCTGCATTTGAATGAAGAGTTTCTCTACATCGAGCCACAGTGGATCGATGAGCATCGCTTTACGCCGTTGATCACCGATTTCACCCGTAGCACACAACCCATCGTGCGCTACCGGCTCGATGATGTACTGGTCAGGAAGGCCACCCCATGCCCGTGCGGGCAAGCGACCATGGCCATTGAACGGATAGAAGGTCGATGCGATGACCAGTTGCAGTTGCTCAATCGCCAGGGGACGCCGCAGGTGATATTTGCCGATCTGTGCACGCGGGCCATTGCCAACGCGTTGCCGCTGACCAGTGATTACCGGTTGATTCAACAGGCCGAACATCGTTTACAGCTCGTTGCCGACTGTTCACAACAGGAGTTGGCACAGTGTCACGCGCAACTCGTGGCAGTGCTCGAGCAACAGGGGATCGCCACCGAACCACTGGAGTGGCAACTGACGGTACAGACCGTGATGCCAGCGTTCGATCAGAAAAGACGACGAATCATTCGGCAGGTGAATCCATGATCAAGGCGATCTTTCCAAGGTTGTGGCACATGCTGCTAGGTTGGGGATCTGTGGGGGTTGTTTACAACCTCACTGACCGTCTTCAAGACGCGGGGACTGTCATCTCACCCTCGTTGATTGATCGCCTGATCCCATTCAGCCCGCACGCCATTTGGTTGTACCTGTCGTTCTTCATCATGATTGCGTTGGCTTACCTGCTTGCCCCGCTTGATCGGGTTAAATGGTTGGCCAGGGCCATGCAACTGACTGCGATAGGGGCGGGGGGCGTTTATGTGTTGTGGCCGACGACCATGGTCTATCCGCTCGATCACGGCACCACCCTCAGTTCCGATGTGTTGAGTGCATTAACACAGTTCGACTCAAAGCAAAATTGCTTACCGTCATTGCACATGGCACTGACGGTGCTGGCCGTATGGGCAGTTGGCGATGAAAGGCACAAAGTGAGAACGGTGTTGTTCATCCTATGGTCTGTGGCGATTGCCTTTTCGATCCTGCAGTTACGCCGACACCTGTTGATTGACCTGGCCAGCGGTACGTTGTTGGCACTGGTGGCTGGATGGCTGGTGCGGTGTGTTGGTTTGATTCGCTATCGTGCGGTCAGAGGAGTGGCGTGATGATTGATCTGGCGTTCCCCATCCTGTTCATGTTGCTGGTGGTGATTGGCGAGATGCTGGTGGTGCAGTGGCGCCAGCGTGACGTGGTCAACTGGCATGACGTGATGTTCAACCTGAACTCCGGCCATCTCATGCTGTGGTTGTTCCGTGGGCTGGAAATCACCTGTTACGGCTATGTCGCCAGCCACTTCAGTCTCTCGCTGTTTGAGTCATGGCCACCGGTACTGACCTGGGTATTTGCACTGTTTGCCTGGGACTTCGGTTTTTATTGGTTGCACCGGGCACATCACTACTTGCGTGTGCTGTGGGCGGTGCACGTGGTTCATCATCAGGGCGAGCATTTCAATCTGTCATTGGGGGTACGCAACTCTTGGTACTCGTCACTGACCTCTATCCCATTCTTTATGCTGTTGGCTGTGCTGGGCGTACCGTTGTCGGTGTTTGTCACGGTGTCCATCCTGCATTACACAATTCAACTGTTTAATCACAGTGCATTGACGCCCAAGTTGGGAGTCCTGGAGTCGGTGTTCGTCACGCCTGCCCACCATCGGGTACATCACGTCAAAGACATGGCCTACTCGAACAAGAACTTTGGCGGCAGTTTCATCTTCTGGGACAAACTGTTCGGCACGTTTTGTCCCTGCCTGCCGCAAGCGCCGTTCGACTATGGCGTGGGTGGCGCCAAACCGTCTGCAAACCCATTCTGGGCGAGCAATCTGCCGTTGTTGCGCTACATGCACATGCCGGTGAGCGTGTCCGATGAAGGCGGACGCTGGCGTTGCTCGAACCTGACCGTTTTCAGTGGTGCGCTGTTGGTGTTTGTCGGGGTGATTGCCTATGTCTATGAATATGGCTACGGCTACACCAACGTTCATTGGCCGCAAGTCGCGCTGTTCACCTTGTTGGCGCTGGGCCCGGTGGCGCTGGCGGGCATGGTGCAAGGGCGCGCCTGGAGCGTAATGGGTTGGCTGGCAATTTCATTGGGGCTGCCAGTGCTGTTTCTCGGGTTGCTGAGGTGGTCACAGGGGTATTGGCAGGTCGTGCTTGTCTCGCTTGGGGTGCACGGAGTAGCAGTGCTGTGGTCTTGCACCCGGCGGCGATCCGAGGCTGCGTCTGCGGTGGAGCAATCTCATGGCTGAGTCGCTCAGGCCCCTGGTCTTTCCCGCCGATGGCGAGCAGGCCTTTCATCAAGCACTCAAGCGCGCGGCTCGCGCCTATCTGGCGGATGACCACCGTTATGCCGATGGTTGGCTGCTCGCCAGGGCCTTGCTGTTGCTGGTGTTGTGCGCGGGGTTCTATGCCTTGAGCCTGATGCAGCACAACGCGTGGGCGTTTGTCGGTTGCTACTTCCTGTTTGTGATGATGGGAATGCTGTTAAACGTGGAGGTCAATCATGACGCCTCTCACAACGTCTTCTTCCGTGCACCTTGGGCCAACCGCCTGGTAGGGCGCTTGGTCACGCTGCCGTTGGGTGTGGATCCGGATTACTGGCGGGTGCGCCATGTCGATTTTCACCACGTCTACGCCAACGTCGAACATTACGACCTGGATACGGAAGAGAACGGCATCTTCCGACAGACTCCGTTCCAGCGTTGGCGTGCACACATGCGCTATCAACACCTTTACTGGCCGGTGATCGCAGCGTTGTCGCTGCCCTATGTCGCCTGGATATTTGACTGGTCGGATCGATTAGGAAAAACGCCACTCAAGTCAAAGCACGTGCTGCCGGGACGCTGGGGCTGGACGCTGTTTGTCGTCAGCAAGGTTACCCATTTGCTATTGGTGCTGGGGGTGCCGTTGGCTGTTTGTCAGCTCAATGGCATCAGTGGGTCGACGGTGCTGCTGGCGTATGCCGTGAGCCAGATGTGTGCGTCGTTGTTGGTGGTTTACTTGCTGCTTGGTACGCATTGGGCACAGGCGCAGTTTTATCGTGCACCTGATACGGCGGTGATGCCCCATGGCTGGTATCGACATAATTTCTCTACGGCGTGCGACTGGCTGACCACGCCTCCCTGGCTGCGCCATTTCACCGGTGGGCTGAATTACCATTTGACCCATCATCTGTTCCCCGGTTGGAGTCATCGTCATTACCCCGCGCTGGCGGCGATCATTGAACAGTTGGCGGTGCAACACGGCATGGACTATCGCTGTATTGGCTATCGCGAACTGCTGAGGCAACAGCAACAGTTCCTGCGCCAGATGGGGCAGGAGACGTCCATGGACAGGGTGCCCCAAAAATGAAACCGCTAACGTTCCAGCGCGATGACGCTGATGTGCATAAAGCACTGATGCAGGCGGCCAACGACTATCTGGCGGTGCACCATGATCATCGTTTCGCCGATACCTGGATGATCGCCAAGCTACTGGTGCTGGTGCTGTTATGTGCCGGGTTTTACGGCATGAGCCTGGAGCAGTCCACAGGGTGGGCTTACTGCGGTTATTACTTCGGCTTCATTTTTACGGCCATGTTTATCACGGTCAACGTGGTCCATGATGCGTCCCATAATGCGTTTTTCAAACGACGCTGGGCCAATCGCTGGCTCAATTGCCTGGTCAGCATACCGCTGGGTCTTGATCCTGATTGTTGGCGAGTGCGGCACGTTATTTTTCATCACTGGCACAATAACGTTGAGGGCTACGACCTCGATATTGAGCCCAATGGTGTTCTACGCCAGACCCCATTCCAGCGCTGGAAGCCCTTTATGCGAGTGCAGCGCTTTTACTGGCCACTGGTTGCGGCCATGACCTTCCCTTATTACATTTTTCTGTTCGACTGGTTGGACCGGGCGGGGCAAACGCCGGTGACCAGGCGAATGGCGCAACACGGCGTACGCGGCTGGAGTGTGTTTGTGTTTGGCAAAGGCACGCACCTGGTATTGGCGCTGTTGATCCCGCTCCGGGTTTTGCCACCGACCATCAGCGCGCTCGACATCGTGCTGGTTTACCTGGGCAGTCAAATGCTCTCCTCGTTGCTGTTCGTGATGCTGATCATCGGTACTCATTGGGCAAAGGCGAAGTTTTATCAGGCGCCGGAAAGTGGCGTATTACCCCACGGCCGGTATCGCCATGTGTTTGCTACCACCATTGACTGGCAGACAACGCCGCGCTGGCTGGGGTATTGGCTCGGCGGGGCCAACCTGCACCTGACACACCATCTGTTCCCGCACTGGAGCCACCGGCATTATCCGGCCTTAAGCCAGCTCATCAGCGAGGTTGCTCCACGTTTCGGCCTTGAGTACCAGCGTATCGGGCCCAGTGAAATGCTCAGGCTCCAACAGCGGTTCCTCAGTGCGATGGGCGCGAACAAAGGGGCGGATGTTTAAACGTGAAGGACCTTGAGCCTTCACTCCTGTTATTACCGTGAGGAACAACGCTCCATGCCTAGCATTATCACCCATGCTGTCGTGCCCCTTATTGTTGGAGCGGCGATGGGGCGGCGCCACATCAGCGCCAGGTTATTGATCATGGGCGCGGTGCTGGCGGCGTTACCTGATGCCGACGTGATTTCATTCAAACTGGGCATTGCCTATACCGACACCTGGGGGCATCGCGGTGCAGCCCATTCGATAGCCTTTGCCTTGGCCATTAGCTGTCTGGCGAGTGTGTTTTATAAGTCACTGCATACGAGCCTTGGGCGCTGCCTCAGCTTTCTCTTCCTGGCGGCCGTGTCTCATCCATTACTGGATGCCTGCACCGATGGCGGCCTGGGGGTTGCCTTGTTCTGGCCCTTCAGTGAGCTGCGGTGGTTCATGCCGTTCAGGCCGATCGAAGTGTCCCCCATCGGTCTGACGCAGTTTCTGAGTCAGCGTGGCTGGGCAGTGCTGCAGTCTGAGATTTTATGGGTGTGGCTGCCCACACTGGGGCTGGCCGCTGTTCTCCTTGCTGGCCGATGGATATGGCCTGCCAAGCACAGCAGAGCGCTCGCTACTGACATGATCCCCCTCCAGGGGAGGGGCAATCAGAAATGAATCTCAGCGGATTTGATGCCGATCTCCCGAAGCTCATGGATCAGGTCATCCAGCTGTCGAAATGACTCGATTTCTTCTTTGTCATTGATCAGGAAATAGCTGCTTCCCACCTCTTTTTTAAACAGGATGATCCACTCGTGCGTGTTGGCCGGGTTGACTATCACGTGCGTGTCGAAGTGCATGCCTTCACCGTGTTTGGTTTTGACGTCTTCGCGTTTCATGTGGATCTCCGAGCGTGGACTCATTTTGTCCACAAACATGATTCTGGATCATTCAACGCTGGTTTTTTCAGCGTCGCGGATGCTGTGCAAAGGGTATCTCAGTGGCTTTGCTATTATCACTTAATGTAAATATTATGCACATGCCACCACAGAGGGCTAGTCATGATTGCGATACGAGAAGCCTGGAAAGCGGGCCTGTTGAGGCCCGAACACTGGCTTCGAAATATCGTCTCCGGGGTCATCGTCGGCGTTGTGGCGCTGCCCTTGGCCATGGCGTTTGCCATCGCCTCAGGCGTAAAGCCCGAGCAAGGAATTTACACAGCCATCATCAGTGGTCTTCTGGTTTCTCTCTTTGGAGGGAGCCGTCTTCAGATTGCAGGCCCGACAGGGGCATTCGTCGTCATTTTGTCTGGAGTGACCGCCAAATACGGCGTTGATGGCTTGCAGATCGCGACGATAATGGCCGGGGCGATTTTGCTCTTGCTCGGTATCACCAAACTTGGCGCCATCATCAAGTTCATCCCCGACCCGGTGATTGTCGGATTCACCGCCGGCATAGGTGTGATCATTTGGGTCGGGCAGTGGAAAGATTTCTTTGGTTTGCCGAAAATCAGCGGTGAGCATTTCCATGAGCGACTCTGGCATCTGTTTCAGGCTCTCCCCAGCTTTCATGTACCCACGACACTGTTAGCACTCTCGAGTCTGGTGCTGGTGATCACCGCCCCCAAAATACCTGGCGTAAGACGTGTTCCCGGCCCCTTGATCGCTATGGTCGTCGTGACGGCGCTGCAGTCATTTTTTCAGTTCGCTGGCGTTGCAACGATCGGGAGTGCTTTCGGGGGGATTCCTCAGGGATTGCCTGCGGTCGGCCTTCCCGCAATAACACTGCCTCAAGTGATTGAGTTGATTGGCCCGGCGTTCGCCATCGCGATGTTGGGCGCTATCGAGTCATTGCTGTCTGCGGTTGTCGCCGACGGTATGGCCGGTACCAAGCATGACTCCAATCAGGAGTTGATCGGCCAAGGCATCGCTAACCTGGTCACCCCTTTGTTCGGTGGCTTTGCCGCGACAGGTGCAATTGCTCGAACCGCTACCAACATCCGCAATGGAGGCAACAGTCCCATCGCGGGTTTTGTACATGCGCTCACATTGATATTGCTGATTTTATTCCTGGCGCCGTTGGCTTCGGATATTCCGCTGTGTGCGTTGGCAGCGATCCTGTTTGTGGTCGCCTACAACATGAGCGAGTTGAAGCATTTCCAGCGCATGGTCAAGCGCGCCCCGAAAGCCGATGTGGCAATACTGCTCATCACCTTCAGCCTGACCGTTTTCAGCGATTTAGCGATTGCAGTGAACATTGGTGTCATTCTCGCGATGCTGCAATTCATGCGTCGGATGGCATCTTCTGTCGAAGTGCAGCAAATGGTCGAAAAAGAACTTGAGGTTGAGTTACGGATCAATGGGCACGTTCGTCTGCCGCCTGGTGTTTTGGTGTACACCATTGAAGGGCCGCTTTTTTTTGGCGCAGCAGAAACCTTTGAGCGCGTTCTGGCCCAAACGCACACCGATCCGGGGACATTGATTATTCGTCTAAAGCGAGTGCCGTTCATGGACATAACGGGCTTGCAAACGTTGCTCGAAGTCATTGAGCAATTACGCAAGCGTGGCATTGTCGTAAAACTGTGCGAAGCCAACGATAAAGTTTTTGGCAAGCTGGATAGAGCGGGAATACTCCAAGCGCTTGGTTCAGAGCATTATCATGCCGACTTCAGTGGTGCATTGGGCAGTTTCGAGATCGACAAGGCGCCACGCCTCGGCTGAGTTGGAGCTTTAGTCGGCAGAGCGATGAGCGGGCTCCATGGCGAGTGAACTACTTATCATTGACCGCTATTTTGCTTTTGGTCGAGTAGGACACGCCATGTGTCTCCAGGTAGTCTCGAATAAGCTGGCGGACGACCTGTGAAGGCGTCAGGTCCTGAGATGCACAGAGCTCCTCAAGGGCTTTTTTCTTGATGGGATCAATGAGCACAGTCAGTCGTGCAGTCTTATTTTCCATGGAGTGGCCAGTACCCTAAGGCGTTCGATGATAATCAAATTCTAATGGCCGAGGCTTTGTTTGTCATCGTTCAGGTTTGTGACGGCTCGCTGGAGAAAGACTCCTGACCTTGGGGATATTCGTATCTGGCTCTGTCGGTTTGGCACTGATCCCGCCAAAGGGATGGTGAGCATTCACAAATGCGTAAAAAATACGTCAAGTTTATGTTTCTGTAACAATTTGAAACGTACAATCCGCCCCGGAAATACAGCGCGTCGGCATCGATTTCAATTGAGTGTGCCGCAGGCAAAATCTGCGGGCTGGATGACGTCGTGCTTTTCCCGTCCAAATGTCCTTTTCACTCCCGTTCAGGAGACTCCAGCCATGGATCCTGCCCATTCTCGGCGGGCCGCCCATTGAGATGCCGAGTGAGGTACAGAGGGTAAACGACGTGTTCAGACACCTTGGTGTCCTGAGCCGCGGAACTGTTTTCTGCCTCGCCCCATAGCGTTCGTTTGTGTGGCCTCCCTCCGTCGTTTTATTACCCCGCTAGAGTTTACTTAGCTGTGCTTCAACTGCTTGTTGAGCCGTTCTGTGCGCGGTCGCTCTAGAACCTGTTGATCGGTGGTCAACGATCACCACCAGAACGCTACTGGAATCACTGAACATGAATAAGGTATTGCGTCATTACATACCGGCCACGGCACAACGGTTGCTCCCCAACCGTTGGGACCTGATCGCCATGCCGTTGGTGATTGGCTTCCTGCTGTTTTTCTCGATTGGCGCACACGAGACCTGGGCCCCGATCTCGACGTTGCAGACGCAGGTCATTTCGCTGGACCCGGCCGACTTGCCCGAATACGCGATCCGCACCACATTGCGCATGCTCGCGGCCATGGTCGCGGCGCTGATTTTTACCCTGGTTTACGGGACGTTGGCTGCCAAGAGCCGGCGGGCCGAGAAGCTGCTGGTGCCGGTGCTGGATATTCTGCAATCGGTGCCGGTGCTGGGCTATATCTCGTTTACCGTGACATTTTTCCTGCTGCTGTTTCCAGGGCGTGTGCTGGGCGCGGAGTGCGCGGCGATCTTTGCCATTTTTACCAGCCAGGCCTGGAACATGACGTTCAGCTTCTACCAGTCGCTGCGTACGGTGCCTCGGGATCTGGAAGAGGTCTCCAGTAACCTGCAGCTTTCCGGCTGGCAAAAATTCTGGAAACTCGATGTGCCGTTCGCCATTCCGGGCCTGGTCTGGAACATGATGATGAGCATGTCCGGTGGCTGGTTTTTCGTGGTGGCCTCGGAAGCGATCACCGTCGGTGACAAGACCATCACCTTGCCGGGCGTCGGTTCCTATCTGGCGACCGCCATCGAACAACGCGACATGCACGCCGTGGGTTACGTCATTCTGGCGATGATTGTGGTCATCCTGGTTTACGACCAATTCCTGTTCCGGCCGCTGGTGGCCTGGGCGGACAAATTCCGGATGGAAGACACCGCTTCCCAAGCCGGTAGCCCTGAGTCCTGGGTGCTGAATCTGATTCAGCGTACCCGGGTCGTTCAGCGCCTGTTGCGGCCTTTTCTGCGGGCCATCGTGCGCATCACCAACATGCGCCTGAGCCTGCCACGCTCCAAAGCGGTGGCCGTTCAGGCCAGCCCGACAGTTTCAAGAGTTATCGATTGGGTCTGGGGCACGGCGATTGCGCTAATGACCCTGTACGCGCTGTATCACATCGTGATTTACGTTGGCAGCGAGGTGACGCTGGGCGAACTCTGGCATGTGATCGGCCTGGGTACCATCACCCTGTTGCGGGTCGCTCTGTTGATACTGGTGGCCTCGTTGATCTGGGTCCCGCTGGGCGTGATGATCGGCTTGCGTCCGCATCTGGCGGAGAAAATCCAGCCGCTGGCCCAGTTCCTCGCGGCGTTCCCGGCGAACCTGTTGTTTCCGGTGTTTGTCATCGTGATTCTGCGCTATCAGTTGAACCCGGACATCTGGTTAAGCCCGCTGATTGTGTTGGGCACACAGTGGTACATCCTGTTCAACGTGATTGCTGGTGCCAGCGCCTTTCCCAACGACTTCCGCGAGGCTGCGACCAATTTCCGCATTCGCGGCTGGCAGTGGTGGCGCAAGGTCATGTTGCCGGGCATTTTCCCGTATTACGTGACCGGTGCGATTACCGCCTCGGGCGGGGCATGGAACGCCAGTATCGTGTCCGAATTCGTTTCCTGGGGACAGGACAAGGTGGTCGCTCACGGTTTGGGGGCCTACATCGCCCAGACCACTGCGGCTGGCGACTTTCCGAAAATCACCTTGGGCGTGGTGGTGATGTCGTTCTTTGTCGTGGCGTTCAACCGCGTGCTGTGGCGGCCGTTGTACGCCATCGCTGAAAACAAACTCCGTCTGAATTAACAGGGGTCGACTTGATGAATAGCCAGACTGAAAAAACAGGCGCGTATTCCGAAATTTATGCACTCAAGAACGTCTGTCGAGGCTTCGGCAAGGGCAAGGACGAGTTACAGGTTCTCAGCGATGTCGATCTGACCCTGCGCGAAGGCGAAATCGTCGGCATGCTGGGGCGTTCCGGCTCCGGCAAGTCGACGCTGCTACGGATCATTGCCGGTCTTATCCTGCCCTCCTCAGGTGAGGTTCGCTATAACGGTTCGTTGTTGACCGGACCTGCCGAAGGCGTGGCCATGGTCTTTCAGACCTTTGCCCTTTTCCCGTGGTTGACGGTTCTGGAAAACGTCGAAGCCGGTCTTCAGGCGTTGCAGGTCGAACCCAAGGCTGCGCGCAAGCGTGCACTGGCAGCGATCGACCTGATCGGCCTCGACGGTTTCGAAAACGCGTACCCGCGGGAATTGTCGGGCGGCATGCGCCAGCGCGTAGGCTTTGCCCGGGCGCTGGTGGTCAATCCGACCTTGCTGCTGATGGACGAGCCGTTCTCGGCGCTGGATGTACTGACAGCAGAAACCCTGAGAACCGACTTGCTCGACCTGTGGAGCGGCGGTCAGCTGCCGATCAAGTCCATCCTGATCGTGACCCACAACATCGAAGAGGCGGTGTTGATGTGCGACCGCGTGTTGGTGTTGTCGTCGAACCCCGGCCGGGTCGTGGCGCAAATCCGTGTGCCGTTCGCCCACCCCCGTAACCGTCTGGATCCGGCCTTTCGCAAAATGGTCGATGATATCTACGCATTGATGACCAATCGGCGCAGTGCCGACGCCCGCAGGGGCAAGGCCGAGCTGCAATTGGGCAGCCCATTGCCTGACGTGTCGACGAACCTCATGGCGGGTTTGATTTCCGCACTGGCGGCCGAACCGTACTATGGGCAGGACAGCCTCTCCAATGTTGCCGAGCGCCTGTTGCTGGAGGTCGACGACCTGTTTCCGGTGGCAGAGATGCTCGAACATCTGGGGTTTGCCGAACTCAAGGGCGCTGACATCAAGCTGACCGACGCGGGCAAGCTGTTCGATGAGTACGGTACCCAGGAACGCAAAACCATTTTTGCCGATCATCTGCTCCGGTATGTGCCCCTGGCCGCCCGTATTCGCCAGGTGTTGCAGGAACGACGCGGCCATTGGGCGCCGCGTGTGCGTTTCGAGCAGGAGTTGGGAGACTCGCTCACTGATACCGCGATTGAAGAAACGCTGGAGAACGTGATCAGTTGGGGCCGGTACGCCGAAATATTCTCCTATGACGACAATACCGAGACTTTCAGTCTGGAAGATGTCGAAGGCAGTCTGTAACCGGCTTATTCAGGGCCGGACACGGCGATGCAACAGGTAGCTCATGGACAGACTCCAGGAAATGCAGGTATTCGTCGCCGTGGCGCAAGAGCAGGGTTTCTCTGCGGCGGCGCGGCGCCTGGGTTTGTCTGCTGCCAGCGTGACGCGGGCGGTCGCGGCGCTGGAGGCGCGTATCGGCACTCAATTGCTCACACGGACCACGCGCAGTCTGCATTTGAGCGAGGCCGGTCAGCGTTATCTGGAAGACTGTCGACGCATTCTGGCGGACATTCAGGAAGCCGAAGCGTCAGCTGCCGGCAGTCACGCGCAGCCACGTGGGCAACTGACGATCACTGCGCCAGTGCTGTTCGGTGAGTTGTTCGTCACGCCGGTGATGGTTGGCTACCTTGAGCAGTTTCCCGATATCAGTATCAACGCATTGCTGGTCGACCGGGTGGTGAGCATGGTCGAGGAGGGCATCGACGTTGCCGTGCGCATCGGTGAACTGCCTGACAGCAACCAGCACGCCATTCTGGTGGGCGAGGTGCGGCGGGTTATCTGCGGGTCTCCCGATTATCTGAAGCGTCATGGCCGGCCTGTGCATCCCAATGATCTGGACCGGGCGCGGATTGTTGCCACCTCGTCCATTGGGCAACAGCGAAACTGGCCCTTTAGCGAGGCCGGTGAGGTGTTGAGCATTCGCCCCGAACCGCGCCTGGTGGTCACGGCAAATCAGGCGGCAATCACGGCCGCCGCTCTGGGGCTCGGATTGACCCGGGTTCTTTCCTATCAGGTGGCCAGCAAGGTCGCCAGCGGTGAGCTGGAAATCGTCCTGCAAGACTTCGAATTGCCTCCGTTGCCCATCCATGTGGTGTACCAGGGCGGGCGCAAGGCGCCGGTGCGGGTACGCAGTTTCGTGGATTATGCGGTGAAGGCATTGCGTGAACATCCGGCATTGCGCGCCTGAGGTTTGTTGCACAGGATGAAATGATCGATTGTGTTTTCTGGTGATTCTGTTGTTTTGATGGCAGGTGGAAGATAGCGCCACTGAGTGCCGTTCTCTCCTGAACGGCGCAATCTAGCCGCGGAGTCGACTATGCACACCATCAAACTCTACAACTTCCCACGTTCCGGTCACGCCCACCGTGTGGAACTGATGCTGTCGTTGCTTGAGCTGCCAACCGAACTGATCTTTGTTGATCTGGCGAAAGGCGCACACAAACAGCCGGACTTTCTGGCACTCAATGCCTTTGGCCAGGTCCCGGTAATCGATGACCAGGGTGTGGTGCTGGCCGATTCCAACGCGATTCTGGTGTACCTGGCGCAGAAATACGGCAAGGGCCGCTGGCTGCCTGCCGACCCGGTCGGCGCAGCCCGGGTTCAGCGCTGGTTGTCGATAGCGGCCGGACCGATTGCCTTCGGCCCGGCCATTGCACGACTGATCACAGTGTTCGGTGCGCCTAACAACGCCGAAGAAGTGATCACCCGCTCCCACAACCTGCTCAAGGTAATTGATCGGGAACTGAGCAAATCGACCTATCTCGCTGGCGATGAGCCAACCATCGCCGATGTTGCCGCCTACAGCTACATCGCTCATGCGCCGGAAGGCAACGTGTCGCTGGCTGACTATGCCAACGTGCGGGCCTGGCTGGCGCGGATCGAGGCCTTGCCCGGTTTTGTCGGCATGCCACGCACCGTGGCCGGTTTGCAAACTGCCTGAAGCGCTTACGGTCCGGCGATGTCGGACCGTTCACACTGCGCCGGGTGCGCAGGGGAGAACCGTGATGGAGCTTTCACCTTGGCATGCCGGCGAGAAACAGTTGCAGGCTCATGCAGGGGTTGCCGAGCGTATGGAAGCGCACGGGCGCAAAGTGATCCGCAAGCAAATGCCGGATCAGCATCGGCAGTTTTATCGTCAGTTGCCGTTTATGGTGTTCGGTGCCGTGGACGCCGACGGTAACCCTTGGGCGAGCATCCTTGAAGGCCCGCCGGGTTTCGCCCATTCCCCTGAACCTGCGCAGTTGCAACTCGACAGCCTGCCCACGCTGGACGACCCGGCGCAATTACACGCCGGGGCGGCGATTGGTTTGCTGGGGATCGAGTTGCACACAAGACGGCGCAACCGGATCAACGGCCGGGTCAGCGCGATTGGCGCGCAAGGCCTGAGCGTCTCGGTCGAGCAGTCTTTCGGTAATTGCCCGCAGTACATTCAATTGCGGCAGTTCGAATCGGTGCCGTTGGCCGATCCGTCGACCCGTATCGCACAGCGCCTGAATTCGCTGGATGACGCGGCCACGGCGATGATTCGGGATGCCGACACCCTTTTTGTCGCCAGTTACGTGGATGTGGATAACTCACGCTCTGTGGATGTTTCCCACCGTGGTGGCCAGACGGGTTTTGTTCAGGTCGAGGGTGACTGCCTGACCATCCCTGATTTTGCCGGCAATCTGCATTTCAATACCTTGGGCAACCTGCTGCTTAATCCGCGCGCCGGATTGCTGTTTATCGATTTCACTACGGGCGATCTGTTGCAGGTCAGTGGTCGCACCGAAATCATCCTCGATGGCCCACAAGTTGAAGCCTTTCAAGGCGCCGAACGGCTGTGGAAGCTGCATGTGCAGCAGGTGGTTCGGCGACCTGCAGCGTTGGCGTTGCGCTGGCGCTTCGATGGGGTTTCGCCCAGCAGTTTGCTGACCGGCACCTGGGAGCAGGCTGCCGCCAGGTTGCAGGCAGCGGCATTGGGCGATCACTGGCGGCCATTGCGGGTGTCCCGGATCGAGCGGGAAAGCCAGAGCATTCGCTCGATCTATCTGGAGCCGGCTGACGGCGCCGGGCTACCGCTGTTCCAGGCCGGGCAGCACTTGCCGGTGCGTTTCACGCTTGATGGCCAGGTGCATATCCGCACTTACAGTCTGTCGAGTGCACCCTCCGATGAATTCTTCCGTATCAGCGTGAAGCGTGATGGATTGGTGTCTTCGCACCTGCACGAAGGGATTCGGGTTGGAGATCTGATTGAAGCCCGCGCACCGCAAGGGCATTTCACGGTAGCCGCCAATGAACAGCGACCGCTGGTGCTGTTGGCGGCCGGCGTCGGCATCACGCCGTTGTTGTCGATGCTGCGTGAAATGGTTTACCAGGGCCGGCGCACCCGACGTACCCGGCCGAGCTGGTTGTTCCAGAGTTCGCGCAGCCTGGCCGATCAACCGTTTCGGGCTGAGCTGGACCGTTTGCTGGACGGTACGGATGGCGCTGTGCGGGTCGTTCGACTGCTCAGCCAACCGGAACGCCAAGCGCTGGAAGGCGAGGATTTTGACCTGACCGGGCGTATCGACCTTGCGCTGCTCAAAACCATCCTGCTGGTGGAAGACTACGATCAGCTGGATTTTGTCCTGTGTGGCCCGAGCAGTTTCACTCAAGGGCTGTACGACGATTTACGTGGGTTGGATATCCGCGATCAGCGGATTCACGCCGAAACCTTTGGTCCTTCGACGCTACGTCGGCAACCGGATCCGGAGGCGGTAGTCATTGAGCAGCCCCCAGCGGCCACCACCCCGGTCGCGGTGATGTTTCAGCGTTCGGCCATCAATGCTCGATGGCAGCCAGACAGCGGCAGTTTGCTGGAGTTGGCGGAGAGTCGGGAGTTGCGGCCAGAGTTCAGCTGCCGCGGTGGTTCCTGTGGCACCTGCAAGACCCGTTTGATCAGCGGTCAGGTGAATTATCCACAGCCCCCGGCGGAGTTACCCGGTGCGGGGGAAGTGCTGATTTGCTGTGCGGTTCCGGCAGAGGGCCAACAACCGCTGGTGCTCGACCTGTAATTAAAGGATCGCAGGCTGCGATCCTTTGATCCTCAAGCATAAGACAGCGATTTCTCTTCCAGCAGTTCCTGATACAGCTCGGCCCATTTGCGCCCCATTTCATCCGCGGTAAACAGCTGCCGGTAACGCGCTTCAGCCTTCACACCCATTTCCGCGGCCTGGGCAGGGTTTTCCCACAGCGTGCGCATGGCTTCGCGAAACGCCTGCGGATGACTCGGAGGTACCACCAGCCCGGTCTCACCATGAATATTGATATAACTGGTGCCGGTGCCGATTTCGCTGGAGATCATCGGTTTACCGTACATCGCCCCTTCGAGCAGGGAGATGCCAAATGCTTCGGAGCGTAGGTGAGACGGGAACACAATCGCGTAGCTCAGCTGCAACAGCGCGACTTTGTCTTCGTCGTCCAGGCGCCCAAGGAAATGCAGGTTGCGCAGCCCCAGCGTTGCCGCCTGGGCGTGCAGCTCATTCTCCAGTGGCCCGGCACCGACAATCACCACCGGGTAATCGACGTCTTTGAGCGCATCGAGCAGGATGTGCAGGCCTTTGTAATAGCGCATGACGCCCACAAACAGGAAAAATCGCGCACCCAGGCGCTCGCGCCATCGAGCCATACGTTCGGTATCAGGTTTTGGATAGCCGGACTTGTTCAGGCCATAGGGAATGACCCGGGTTTTTTCCGGAAAACGCTGAAGAACGTCGCTGGTGTGAAGGTAGTTCGGTGATGCCGCGACAATCCGGTCGGCGCTGGCGAGAAAGCGGTTCATCAACGGCTGGTAGAGTTTGAGCAGGTTTTTCTGACGAATAATGTCGGAGTGATAGGTCACTACGCAGGGCTTGTTCATGCCGCTGAAGAAATGCACCAGGTCCATGAACGGCCACGGAAAGTGGTAATTGATCACATCGGCCTCAGCAGCCATTTCCCGAAACTGCTTGAATACGCTGTAGGAGAACCCGGTGGAAGCGAACTGCACATCGAGTTTGGCCCGATGAACCTCATGCTGCCCCAGCTGGATGACTGCCGGGCTCGGGTTAGCGCTAAGCGTCAGAACCTGGCTTTTGATGCCATGCTGGGCGCCACTCTCACACAATTGAAAGATCACTTGTTCGATACCGCCGACTGAGTCGGGCAGATACGTTTTGAAAAAGTGGAGTATGCGCATTCAACCTCCCAGAGCCTGGTGGTAGGCGCTAGCTGTAATCGCCGCGCAACGCTCCCAGGAAAAAAGCTTCGCTTGTCGCAACCCTGCTTCTCGGCATGCCTGCCAATGCGCTTGATCGTCGGTCAGACGCCTCATGGCCTCGCACAATCCGTGTAAATCGTCAGGCTCGATATAGTTACCCGCAGCACCCGCGACCTCCGGCATGGCCGAACGTCGGGTCAATATCACCGGAGTACCGCTGGCCATGGCCTCCAGAACCGGAAGGCCGAAACCTTCATAAACTGACGGAAAAACAAGCGCTCGGGCACCGGCGAGCAGTTCTGCGACCTGTTCATCCGGCAGGTACCCCAGCAGGCGGACATGACCGCTTGCCAATGCTGTGTGTAATTCATTTACGAGCTGTTCGCCTTTCCACCCGGCCATTCCCACCACCAGTAAAGGAAAGTGCTGACGCAGTGCTTCAGGCAACTGCGCGTGTGCACGCAATGCCAGCGACAGGTTCTTGCGCGGCTCCAGAGTACCGACACACAGAAAGTACCCCTGTGGCTGCACGCCGTGAGGGTGCAGCGCCTGCTGCAAGAACTGGTTCGGACGTGGATGAAAACGCGCTGCGGCCCCCAGAGGGGCAACCACGAAACGCTCGGGCCCGAGGCCGAAATAGCGCTGGGCCTCGTCGGCGACAAACTGTGAGTCGGTCAGGATCAGTCGTGCCTGTCGCACGCCCTGGCCCAGTCGACGTTCAATCTCCCGTAACCGTGCTGCCGGTTGGGTCGACGGGTAGTGCAGGTGGGTCAGGTCGTGCAGGGTGATGATGGTCGGGCCCTTGAACGCCAGGGGCCACAGACTTGGTTCGTGGTAGAGGTCAATGGCCGTCGAGTGTCCTTGGTCGAAGCGCCGTTGTTCCAGCCAGCGACGTGCCTGATAGGCACCGGGGATCTGCCGCAGCAACGGAGTCAGTCGTGAGTAGCCGGGCATTGCTGCTGCCGGTAGCGACGAGCTCCAGCCCCAGCCGTGGAAAAATGACAGTTCCAGGTCAGGCTCATGGGTCAGTGCATTGACCAGTTCGGCCAGGTAGTGGCCTATACCGGTTCGGGGTGCCTGCAGGATTCGTGCGTTAAGGGCAATCTGCATGCTGCCTCTCAACGGCTACCGGGGTCGGCTTCAGGTTGTGCAGGACTCGCTCGACCAATTGCGCACTGGCCTCACGCCAGCCGAACCAGCGCCATTCGCTCACCTTGCGCGCGGCCGGGAAAGTCCCGGTGTTTTCCATGTGGGTGATCAGGTCGACCAGGCTTTGCGGGGCTGCGAGATCGAAATAGGCCATGAACTCACCACCAATTTCGCGGAACACCGGAATGTCGCTGCCCATCGCCGGCAAACCGCGCTGCATCGCTTCAACCAGTGGCAGGCCGAAGCCTTCGACGTAGGACGGAAATACCAGTGCACTGGCATGAGAGTAGGCATGTTCGAGACTGGTGTCGCTCAGGTCGTTGAACATGAACAGCCGTTGGTTCAGCTCCGGATGCCTACGCACACGGTCGAGCAGGGCATCGCACTTCCAGCCGACTCTGCCGGCAATGCACAGTCGTGCTTTGGAGCCCGCTGTCCAGGCAAGCTCGAAGGCGTCGAGCAGATAGTCGTGGTTCTTTCGCGGCTCGATGGTGCTGACCATCAGGAATACCGGTTCCGGCGTTGTGAACAACCGGGCCAGGCGCGGCTCCACGGCGGCGGTGGCTTCGCTCAGGTCCAGTTCGGAGCCGAGGTGGAAATAGTCGAACCACAATGTCTCGGCTTTCGCCGGTCCGACCCGGCGATGCAATTCTTCACGCACCTGATCGCGCACCGTGGAGGAAATCGCCATGTAACCGTCGGCGGTTTGGCTGATCCAGTCGAACCACTCGTTGAAAATCTGCACCAGCCGTGTGTCGTAGAATTGCGGGTGAGTCAGGGGAATCAGGTCATAGACCACCGAAACGATGCCCACGCCTTCGCGTTTGAGTTGTTCGGCAAACGGGAAAAAATCGGTATGCCAGGACGAGTCCAGCAGCACCAGTTGATCCCCCGGTTGATGCTGCAGCGGCGAGCAACGCTTGGGCAGTTGATACTGGTTGACCTGATCAATCAGGCGCAACGGAACGCTGAATACCGACAGTGTCGTGAGGCGGTAAGCCACATACAACGCTCGCCGGGTCCATCGCGAAGTGCAATGTTTGTCGAGACGTTGGTGCAGTTGGCAGTAGCGATGCGCCAGGCGCTCCAGGCGTCCACCGAATGCCATCAACCCCTCGAAAAACGGAGTGTCCAAAGGGCCCAGTTTCAGCACTCGGTAGAGCTTGCCCTTGAGCATCACGACGGGAATGCATTCTGCGCCGTCGACGTTTTCCGACAGTTGATTGATGACGTTGCGCACCACCCGCTGAATGCCCGAATTGACCTTGGGGTGTTGGAACACATGGGTGCACTCCACCAGCAGGCGAGTCATGACGCGATCTCCGAAACACTCTGTGCGGTTGTGCGGGTGATGGTGGTTTTCGCGCCCAGCCACGAGCAGCCGACGAAGTCTTCATGGCGGTTGTTGATGACGTGGAACACCAGGCCGTAGTCGCGCCATTCGAAATTGCGGTCCAGGTGCGAGTCCAGCCGAGACAGGCTCAGGGCCACGGAATAGTTGCCCTTGCCAAGGCCCATGACGAAGGCAAAGCGGTAGGTGACCCGTTCAGAGGCCTGCAGGTCGGTCAGCGCCTGATCCTGGCGATGGGTGTTGATCCCGTACATGGCCTGGCCCAGGCGATCCTTGATCATGAAGCCCAGCACCATCCGTTCGATGTCCTGGCGGACTTCGACCTGCACCTCCAGTACCACCGGCTGACCGACTTCGGCGGCGTCGATGGCGCGTTCGTGCTCATCCAGCAAGCGCACGCTGRGGATTGCGGCTTCGCCGGTGCCTGAAACGGTTTGCACTTGCCCGCCGGCGAGCATTTCCTGACGCACGGTCTGGCCTTCCCGTTCGGCGAGCAAGGCGTTGTAGTAATCCATGACGGCTTCGGGTGTGCCATGCATGGCCACGCGACCGTTTTCCAGGAGGATCGCCGAATCACAGATCGACTGGATGGCCGAACGGTCGTGGGACACGATCAGCAGCGTGGTACCGGCTTTGCGAAAGCTGCGGATGCGGTCGAAGCTCTTGTGCTGGAAGTAGGCGTCGCCCACCGACAGGGCTTCATCGACGATCAGGATGTCCGGGCGCCGGGCGGTAGCCACGCTGAAGGCCAGGCGCATCTGCATACCGCTTGAATAGGTGCGTACGGGATGATCGATGGCTTCGCCGATTTCCGCGAAACGTTCGATTTCGGGCATCAGGGCTTCGATCTCTTCGATCGGCATGCCCAGCAGTTGCCCGGCCATGACCGCGTTCTGCCGACCGGTGAAATCCGCATGAAAGCCCATGCCCAGTTCCAGCAGCGCGGCTACCCGGCCTTCGAGCTGAATCTGTCCACAGGTTGGCTGGGTGGTCCCGGTGATCATCTTCAGCAAGGTGCTTTTGCCGGCACCATTAACCCCGACGATGCCCACCGCTTCGCCGGGGGCAATCTCGAATTCCACACCTTGTAGCACCCAGTGCTGGCGATGGCGGATCGGCGAAAACGGGATCAGCCATTCGGCCAGTCGACTCCAGCGGCTGGGGTACTGCTTGTAAGCCTTGCCCAGGCCGGTAACGCGTATGTGCCCCATCAGAGTTCATCCACCATTTCGCCGACCCGTTGGCGAAACAGTCGCAGGCCGATCACGCAGCACAACACACCGATCACCAGGATCGGCAGCAGGGAACTCCATATCGGCCACTGGCCGTAGAGGAACAGGTTCTGGTAACTGCTGATCAGGTTGGTCAGGGGATTGAGTTGCAGCAGGCGCTGGACCCACTCGGGCAGGATCGCCATCGGGTACACGATCGGCGTCAGCCAGAACCAGAATTGCAGGCAAATGCTAAATAACTGCCCGACATCGCGAAAGAATACGTTCAGCACGCCAAGAATCATCCCCAGTCCGGCGCAGAAGATCACCTGTAAGGCCAATAGTGGCACCAGCGCCAGCAAGGCCATGCCAGGCAGTCGCCCGGTGATCAGCAGAAAACCCAGAAACAGCCCGATAATGATCGCGAAGTTGATGCCGGCATTAAGCAGCACGATCACCGGTAAACAGATTCTCGGGAAGCTGATTTTCTTCAGCAGATTGGCGTTTTCCAGAAACATGTTCTGGCTGCGCAAGGTGATCTCCGAAAATAGTCCCCAGGTCAGTAATCCGGCGCAGAGGTAGACACTGTAGGCCATGCCGTCATCCACGCCCGGCAAGCGGGCGCGCATGATGTGGGAAAAGATCACGGTGTAGACGACGATCATCGAAAGTGGGTTGAGCACGGTCCACAGGGCACCGAACAACGAGTTGCGATAGCGCGACTGGAACTCTCGCTTGACGCTACCGAGGATGAACCCCCGGTAGCTCCACAGCGAGCGATACAAATTCAACAACATTCAGACCGTCCTGCCGTATTGATCTTCGAAGCGGACGATATCGTCCTCCCCCAGATACTCACCGCTTTGCACTTCAATGATCACCAGATCGATCACCCCCGGGTTTTCCAGACGATGCTTGTGCCCGGCGGCAATGAAGGTGGACTCGTTTTTAGCCACCAGATGCGACCCCGAACCGTTGTTGGTGACCTTGGCCATGCCTTCGACCACCACCCAGTGTTCGTTGCGGTGGTGATGCATTTGCAGCGACAGCTTGGCGCCGGGTTTGACCACGATGCGTTTGATCTTGAAGCGTGGACCTTCCTCCAGCACGGTGTAGGTGCCCCATGGCCGACTGACGGTGCGGTGCAGGCGATAGCTTTCGTGCTCTTTCTCTTTGAGCTGCTTGACCACCTTGCGTACGTCTTGTGCGCGGTCGGCGTGAGCTATGAGCACGGCGTCGGCGGTGTCGATGACGATCAGGTTATCCACGCCCACCGTCGCGACCATGCGGCCATCGCTCTGGACGAAGTTGTTGTGGCTATCAATGAACAACGCTTCGCCGCTGGCGCGGTTGTTCTGCGCATCAGCCGCAACCAGGGCACTGACGGCGCCCCATGAACCGATGTCGCTCCAGTCGAAACCGGCAGGCACTACCACTACCTTGTCAGAGCGCTCCATCAAGGCATAGTCGATAGAGATATCGGTCATCTCGGCGAAATGTGTCGCCGACAATTCCTGTTGCAGACAGCCGCCGGTCTCGACCGTGGCACTGGCCGCCAGGCACGCGTCGGCCTGTTCGAGCAACTGCGGGGCATGGAGCTGCAACTGCGCCAGCAAGGTACCGACCGAGAAGCAGAACATGCCCGAGTTCCACAGGAAGTTGCCGCTTTGCAGGTAATGCATGGCGGTTTGCAGGTCGGGTTTTTCGACGAAGCGTGCGACCTTGGTTGCGCCTTGCTCGTCCAGTGGCTCACCCCGTTCGATGTAACCGAAACCGGTCTCCGGTGCTGTCGGAGTCACGCCGAAGGTCACCAGATGCCCGGCCTCGGCCAGTTTCACGGCATGCCTGACAGCGGTCTTGAAAGCATCCTCGTTCTGGATCAGGTGGTCAGCCGGCATCACCACCAGAATCGCTTCGTTGCCGTGCAACGCCTGCAACGACAGGGCGGCGGCGGCGATGGCCGGCGCGGTATTGCGGCCTACCGGTTCCAGCACGAAGTGGCCGCGGTGATGACCCAGATGGGCGTCCTGATAGTGATCCTTGCTTTGAAAGTAGTAGTCACGGTTGGTCACCGTGACGATATCGCCGTGTGTGCCGAGCAACCCGGCCGCGCGCTGATAGGTCTTGCCCAGCAGTGTCTGGCCATCGGGCAGGGTCATGAAAGGCTTGGGATGACCTTCACGCGAAACCGGCCACAGCCGGGTTCCGGCCCCCCCTGAAAGAATCACGGGAATCAGCATGGCCTACTCCTTGGCGACGCGTTTCATGTCCGCATCCATCATCATGCGGATCAGGGTCTGCAAATCTGTTTTTGGTTCCCAGCCCAACAGCCGTTTCGCCTTGGCCGGATTACCCAGTAGCACGTCGACTTCGGCTGGACGGAAAAACGCCGGGTCGATCTTCACGAAGTCACGGTAATCGAGGCCGACATGCTCGAAGGCGATCTGGCACATCTCGCGCACCGTGGTGGTTACACCTGTGGCGACTACGAAGTCATCGGCCTTGTCCTGTTGCAGCATCAGCCACATGGCTTCGACGTAGTCGCCGGCAAAGCCCCAATCGCGCTTGGCGTCGATGTTGCCCAGGCGCAACTCCTGCTGCTTGCCCTGTTTGATGCGGGCGGCGGCGTCGGTGACTTTGCGGGTCACGAATTCGATTCCGCGCAGCGGTGATTCGTGGTTGAACAAGATGCCGCTACTGGCATGCAGGTTGAAGCTTTCGCGGTAGTTCACGGTGATCCAGTGGCCGTAGAGCTTGGCCACGCCGTACGGGCTGCGCGGATAGAACGGAGTGTTTTCGTCCTGCTGCTCGGCCTGGATCAGGCCAAACATTTCGCTGGTCGAAGCCTGGTAGAAACGGGTGTGCTGGCTGAACTGACGAATCGCTTCAAGCAGGTGGGTCACCCCCAGCCCGTCGACGATCCCGGTAGTCACGGGTTGGTCCCAGGACGCGGCGACAAAGCTTTGCGCTGCCAGATTATAGACTTCATCGGGAGCCGACTTGATCACCGCACGCTGCACCGAACAGGCGTCTGCCATGTCGCCGTCCAGATAGACGATGTCACCTTCGACGCCCATTTCGCGCAGACGCCAGCGCGAGTCGCTGCTGCGTCGTGCTACCAGGCCGTGGACTTTATAGCCCTTGTCGAGCAGCAGTTTGGCGAGGTAGGCGCCGTCTTGTCCGGTGATCCCTGTGATCAATGCACTTTTTGTCATTCTTGTCGTACCCGTGACTCCCAGTCGGACAGGATCGCCCGCAGGGATTGTTGTGTTGTAAGTTCAGGCGCCCATCCTGTGGTTTGGTGCAGCTTGGCATGGCTGCCACAGACGCGACGCTGTTCCGCGCGGCGAAGGCGCGCAGGGTCTTGAATCAGTTGCATATCGACCTGGGCCAGATCTGCCAGTTGCTCGATCAGGGCGCGGATGCTCTGCTCGACCCCGGAGCAGATGTTGTAGACCTGCCCGGGCGCACCGCGTTCAAGCAATGCCAGGTAGGCGGAGACGACATCGCTGACATCGAGAAAATCGCGCGTCACGTCAATGTCACCCACTTGCAGTTCAGGCGCTTGCAGGCCGTGCTTGATCCGGCAAATTTGCCGGGCGGCGCTGGCGATGACAAAGCTGTCCAGCTGCCCGGCACCGATGTGGTTGAAGGGGCGCGCGACCAATACCGGCCAGCCTTCGGTCATGCCCCATTGCAGGCACAGCATTTCCGCCGAAAGCTTGCTCACGGCATACGGATTGCGCGGGCAGGGCGGCTGGTGCTCGTCGATCGGCAAGGCGCTTTCGCTGACCTGGCCGTAGACATCGCCGGAGCTGACATACAGGAAGGTGCCGTTGAAGCCTCGGGCCTTGAGGGCTTGCAGCAGGTTCAGGGTACCCAGCAGGTTGACCTGAAAAGTCTTCGCCGGGTCTCGAAAGGCTTCGGGGACAAAGGTTTGTCCAGCCAGGTGAATCACGGCGTCAGGCATTTGCGGCCACAGGCCTTCGAGGCTCTCGGGTTCGCAAAGATCATAACGGGATGGGACGGGCAACAATTCCCACCCCGAGTCAGAAGCGTTCAGACGGGATTGGATGTGACGTCCTACGAATCCACTGAGACCCGTAACGAACAGTCGCTTTTTCAAACAGTGGCCCCCTCAATGAGCAGACTTCGGCAACCCCCAGTCTTTACTGGGTAAACCGGAAAGCACGGACTGCTTTCTCGGACATTTCAGGTAGGCGAAGTCGTTGTTGTAGTTGTTTGGTAGCTAATCTGTGCCAATTGCGCGGCAATTTCAATAAGTCCCACCGTGACCGGTCAGTTCTCGTCAGCGTAGCCTGATTTATTCTCGCTGGATGGTTCACGAACCCTCGGCGGATGTGTTTAGAATGCCCCTCGTCATGATCGTCCAGGGTTCAGCGGGGTTGTTCTGAAACACTGCGAAACTGACCACTAAAACAAGAATGTAGACGGGCAAGAAGTCGATGGACGAGAGCAGGCAAATGCCAACTCGCTCCCCAGCCTTGCCGTCATAGAGTGAGGCTGCCGGGACGGCGGTTTCATCGTGGGATGCCATGAATTTTATTCTCTACTCGGACGTCAACGATAGTTCCATCAGCCAGAGCCTCGGTCGTCCCGAATACAGTTACTACTTCGTGCTCAAGGCGTATCGCCCGGTGCTCGAAAGCCTTGGGCGGGTGCATGTGGTGTCCTCCACTGCCGAGGTCGATCCCCTCTATCGACAATTGCTTGCCGTCGGTGAGGACAGCCTGTTCCTGTCCTTCGCTCCGCCGCAGAAAACCCCGAACGACCTTGAGTGCCCGACGATCTGCGTAGTGGCCTGGGAGTTCGACTCGATTCCCGATGAGCAGTGGGACAACGATCCGCGACAGGACTGGACGAACATGCTGGCGCGCCAAGGGCGGGTGATCACGCTTTCCAGTCACACCGCCCGGGCGATTCGCCGGGCCATGGGCGAAGACTTTCCGGTGTTGGTCTTGCCAACGCCGATATGGGAAAACTTCGCAGCCATTCGTAGCTGCCACACCAGCAGGCCGGTCAACTCGGGCTCGACCCTCGACATCAGGGGCTGCATCTTCGATAGCCGCACGCTCGGGCTGTCTGCCGATGCGCTGATTCCTGTGCCGCTGACCGCCGAGCAACTGGCGGAACTGGAGGCCTTGCGGCCGCCACCGCTGACGCTAAAGCGCCGTTTGATCATTGCCCGCCATTACCTGCGCCTGTGGGCGCTGGATCTGGGCAAGGCGCAACCGGTGCCGGTCCATCGCACGCATTTCCTGAGCCAGTGGTACTGGGAGGGGATTCGCGATCTTTTATCGGACGCTGCCCATTACCGACTGGCGAGGGTCCTGCCGGCCATCGCCGGCCCGCAGTCGATAGTGGCACCCGAGCCTGCCCCGATCGATTATCCCGACACCACCGCCCAGGTCGAAACCGATGTGGACGGCGTGATCTACGTCAGCGTGTTCAACCCTCAAGACGGTCGCAAGAACTGGCATCGACTGATTTCGGCGTTCTGCTGGGCCTTCCGTGAAACCGAGGACGCCACGCTGGTGCTGAAGATTACCCACAACGATCTGTCGTCCTACTACACCGAACTGATGACCTTGTTGGCGCAACTGTCGCCGTTCGCCTGTCGGGTGGTGGTGATGCACGGTTATCTGGACGATCCGCAATACGCCCGGCTCTATGAAGCCGCCAGCTATTACGTCAACGCTTCACGCTGCGAGGGCCTGTGCCTGCCGTTGATGGAGTTCATGGCCAGTGGCAAACCGGTGATCGCTCCGGACCACACGGCGATGGAGGATTACATCGACGAGCGCGTGGCGTTCGTGGTCGAGTCCAGCGAAGAGCTGACCATCTGGCCTCAGGACAGTCGCATCATCTACCGCACCCTGCGCTATCGGCCGGACTGGGGGTCGTTGAAAACGGCTTACGAAAACAGCTATCGAATGGCCAAGGAGCAACCGCAGGATTATCAGCGTATGTCTCATGCCGCCATCGAACGCATGTACGACTACTGCGCATTCGCCCCGGTGCAACAGCGCCTGTCGGATTTTTTCGGGTTGGCACCGCTGACTTCGCAGGCAACAGCCGTGACGGATAACGCCTCATGCTGATCATCATTCATTCGGAAACCAACCAACACACCATCGCCCAGAACCTTGGGCGCTCGGAGTACAGCTATTACTTCGTGCTCAAGGAATACCGGCCGGTGCTGGAGCGCTTGGGGACGGTGGTGGAAGTCAGCGACCCGCAGACCGAAGTCGATGCCCTGTACCTCGACTGCCTGTCCCGTGGGGAAGACTGTGTGTTCCTGTCGTTCTCGCCACCTCATCGCACACCGGTACATTTTGCATGTCCGACCCTGGCGGTGTTCGCGTGGGAGTTCAGTACCATTCCCAACGAGCCATTTGCCGGTGATCCACACAATGACTGGCGTACCGTATTGCGGGCGTCAGGCGCGGCGATCACCCATTCCAGCTACACCGTCAATGCAGTGCGCGAGGCGATGGGCGCCGATTATCCGATCGTGGCAGTACCCGCGCCGGTGTGGGACCGTTTTGCCTCGCGGGGTGCACAGTTACAGCGCCAGCCGCTGGCCCGTCAGGTGCGATTGAAGATCAAGGGATTGCTGGCAGACAGTCGCCAGCTCGACCTGCGTGCCTTTGGTCCTGTGCATTTGCGCGCCGGCAAAGGTATCGATTTCCAGGCGCCGGCTAGCGAGCATGAATTAGTCCTCGACGGAGTGATCTACACCTCGGTGTTCAACCCAAGTGACGGGCGCAAGAACTGGGAAGACATGCTCAGTGCCTTCTGCGTGACCTTCCGCGAGGTGGAAGACGCGACGCTGGTGTTCAAACTGACCCACCACGATGCCGAAGAAGCGCTGACCGACATTCTTCACCACTTGTACAAAAACCAGTCTTATCGCTGCCGCATCGTACTGATTTACGGCTACCTCGCGGATGCGGACTACGAGCGTCTGGTTCAGGCTACCAGTTATGTGGTGAACACCTCCTACGGTGAAGGCCAGTGTCTGCCGTTGATGGAGTTCATGTCCTGCGGCAAACCGGCGGTGGCGCCACGCACCACGGCGATGATCGATTACCTGGATGTCGACAACGCTTTCCTAATCGATACCACTGACGAACTGACCGCCTGGCCTCACGACCCGCGAAGGGCCTTCCGCACCCTGCGTTACGTCACCAATTGGGCGTCGTTGTGCAGGGCTTATCGGGCTAGCTACGAGGTGGYCAAAGATGATCCCGGGCGTTACGCGCAGATGTCCGCCCATGCGGTGGCCAGTCTCGAAACCTTCTGCAGCCAGGCAACCGCTGAACAACGCCTTGAAGGATTTTTTGCTCGGCTGTTCAAGGCCCGTGCGGTGTCTGCCGTGGAAACCCCCAAGGCATGATCCGTGCACTGATGAAACGCCTGTTTCCTGCGGTGAAATCCGAACCGTTACCGATTGTGCCGAGCCCGGTTTCGCCCAGGGATGTGGGTCTGCACGACGCCGTGCTCGACGGCTGGTTTTCGGGTGACAGTGGTGAGTTGCTCAAGGGCTTCGCCATCACGGCGGACGACACCTTGCTGGACGTCGGTTGCGGTGAAGGTGTGGCGACGTTGTTTGCAGTACGTCAGGGTGCGTCGGTGATCTTCACCGACAGCGAGCACGACAAGGTCCGCGACCTCGCCCGGCAGGTGGAAGCCCAGTCGGACCAGCCGAGCCTGGGGCTGGTGAGCAACAGCTTGCCGCTGCCCCTGGCCGATGGCTGCGCCAGCAAGGTCGTGTGCATGGAAGTGCTTGAGCACATCGATCAGCCCGAGCCGTTCATCGCCGAACTGGTGCGCATGGGACGCCCCGGGGCGTTGTACCTGCTGAGTGTGCCGGCACCGGTAGGTGAGCATTTGCAGCAGGGCATCGCACCGGCCAGCTATTTCCAGTCACCCAACCATGTACAGATCTTTACCCCGGAACGCTTTGCCGCGTTGGTTGAAGACGCTGGGCTGGTGATTGAGCATCGTCAGGCCACAGGCTTTTTCTGGGTCATGGGCATGATCTTTTTCTGGGCCTGCGAGCGGGCTGCCGGACGCGATCCCGGGGGCGCGGTGCGCGACCGGATTCAGGCGCCATACCCGCCACTGATGGAGAGTTGGGCGCGAACCTGGCAAGACCTGCTGGCGCAACCCAACGGGCTGGCGATCAAGCAGGTGCTTGATCAATTCATGCCCAAGAGCCAGGTGATCATTGCCCGCAAACCGGTGGATACCGATGCAATGTCCAGGAGGACGGCATGAGTAGCAAACGGATCATGGACATCGAGTTGTTGCGTGGCATTGCGGTGCTCGGCGTGTTGTTTCATCACCTGCAAGGCAGTCTGTTCACCGACACGGTGCCTCTGCTGCAAACCATCACTGCGTTTGGTCAATCCTGGTGGGGCGTCGATCTGTTTTTCGCCATCTCGGGGTTTGTCATCGCTCGCAGTCTGATACCGGCGTTGCAAGGCTGCAGCACGCGTCAGGAATACTGGCAGCAGACGCGCAACTTCTGGCTGCGCCGAGCCTTTCGACTGTTGCCGTCGGCGTGGCTATGGTTGGTGCTGATGTTGCTGGCCTGTGTATTTCTCAACCGCTCCGGGGCTTTTGGCACGCTTCACGCCAATGTGCAGGCGACCTTGGCGGGGATCGCGCAATACGCCAACTTTCGCTTTGCCGACAGCTTCTATCAGTATGAGTACGGCACCAGTTTCGTCTACTGGAGCCTGTCGCTGGAGGAGCAGTTCTACCTGTTGTTTCCGCTGCTGATTCTGGTCTGCCGCAAGCATCTGGTCTGGGCTTTGCTGGCGTTGGTCGCGGTGCAGTTGTTGGCGTTGCGCACGCCACTTCTGATGGTGGTCCGCACCGACGCACTGGCGCTTGGTGTGTTGTTGGCCATGTGGAGTGCGCGACCCGGTTATGTGCGCTGGGAACCAGGGTTTTTGCGGCGGCCATGGGCCGGTGTTTCGGTGCTGCTGGTCATTGCGCTGGCGCTGAGTGTGCTGGCCACCGATCGCTTCACGCTCACCGACTATCGTATTGGCGCGATTGCCGTGCTCAGTGCGGTGCTGGTCTGGGTGGCGTCCTACAACCGTGATTATTTGATGCCTCGGGGATTGCTGAAGAGTCTGATGACCTGGATCGGCAGTCGTTCCTACGGGATTTACCTGATCCACATCCCGGTCTATTTGCTGGTCCGCGAATTCATCTTTCGCTTGCAGGCGGCCGGTCTGCCCAGTCCGGCCGGCCATCCGATCCTGACAATATTGATCGCTGGCGGGCTGATCGCCCTGTTGAGTGAACTCAACTACCGCTTTATCGAAATGCCCATGCGAAATCGCGGTGCTGCGCTGGTGCAACGCCTGGGCACGTCCCCAACCGCCGTCCCATCCTCTGGAGTGACCTCATGCTGAGCCTTTTGAAGAAACTCACGGCGAGAGCTCCGGCTCCCGCTCCTGTGCAGCCAGAAGCGCCCGCGGCCAAGGTCGATCCGTACATGCTGGGGCTGCACGATGCGGCTCTTAGCGGCTGGTTCAATCAGCAAACCGGCGAGTTATTCACCGGCTTCCCGGTGACTCCCGAGGACACCCTGCTGGATGTCGGCTGCGGTGATGGCGGCAACGTGCATTTTTGCGGCATGCAAGGGGCGAAGATCATCATTGCCGACATCGACGCAGCCAAGGTCGAAGCGACTCGCCAGCGCTTGAGCGATACACCGGCGCGCGCTGTCGAGTGCCACATCACCGACTGCAACCCGCTGCCGATCGCCGATGCAACAGCGACGCGGGTGGTGTCCACCGAAGTCATCGAACACGTCGACGATCCGGCGCAGTTTCTCGCCGAACTGGTCCGAGTGGGCAAGCCCGGCGCGTTGTATTTGCTCAGCGTCCCGCACCCCAGTTCCGAGGACCTGCAAAAAGACATCGCGCGCCCCGAGTATTTCCAGAAGCCCAACCACATTCGCATCATCAGCGAAGCGCAGTTCAAGCAAATGGTCAGCGATGCCGGCCTGGAACTGATCAGCCATACCCAGTACGGCTTCTACTGGTCGATGTGGATGCTGTTGTTTTGGGAAGCCAACGTTGATTTTGCTAACCCCGATCATCCACTGCTCCATCACTGGGCCGAGACTTGGCAGACCGTGCTGGACTCACCACGCGGGGCGCAGATCAAGCAGGCACTGGACGCGGTTGTGGCGAAAAGTCAGGTGATCATTGCCCGCAAGCCATTGGCTGCGTAGGCTGGCGCGCTGAGCAACAAGGGCCCTTAGAGGCCCTTTTTGCGTTAAAGGATTAACTCAGCCATAGGCCTTTATGTCAGCGACTTTTTTCGTCCGTTGCGCGCTATTACTAGCCGCTATGCTGCTCAACGGTTGCCAGCAGCAGGATGCGCCACCGCTCGATCAACAGCTTTACGTCTGGCAGCGGCAATGGACCGATGCCCATGAGGATGCTCTGGCGCAATCGCGCGGGGACTTTTCGACGTTGCGGGTGTTGGCCCTGCAGACTTATCCACAGGCTGGCTGGCGTCGCGCGCGAATCAACCCGGCGCTATTGAAAAATGACGGTCGCCCACTGATTGCGGTGATTCGAGTCGATGGCCAGCTCAAGAGCCTGGATCAAACCGAAGCCACGGCGCAGATCCAGAGCGTAGTGGCCGAGTGGCAGGCTCAGGGCCTGACGCTGGCCGGCGTCGAGATTGACCACGATGCCGGTACGGCGCGCCTATCGGCCTACCGTGAGTTTCTCGCCGGGTTGCGCAACGTGTTGCCGGCCACGTTGAAACTGAGCATCACCGCGCTGCCGGCCTGGCTCGACAGTCCCGAACTGCCGGGGTTGCTGGCGGTGGTCGACAGCAGCGTGTTGCAGGTGCACGCGGTGAGCAGTCCCGAACACGGGTTGTTTGATCCGGCCCAGGCGAAACAATGGGCCGGGCGCTGGAGCCGGATCACTGCGAAACCTTTCTACCTGGCGCTGCCGGCTTACGGAATCGCATTGCTGCCGGGGGACGGCGGGGCGCCGATAGTCGAAAGCGAGGTGCCGTTAGAACACGTTGGGCAACGCCGTGAGTTGCTGGCTGATCCGCACCAGTTATCGACACTCGCCAGCCAATTGCGCGCCGAGCCACTGCCCCATCTGGCCGGGTTGATCTGGTTTCGTCTGCCGCTCAAGGGCGACCGACGTGCGTGGAGCCTGGCAACGTTGCGCGCGGTGACGCACGGTGATCGGTTGGCCAGTCAGCTCGAGCTGAACCTTTCCAGCCATGACGGTCTGTACGACATTGCGGTGAGCAATCGCGGCAACCTCGACGGGGGGCTGCCCGAGCGCGTGACGCTGGCGGTCACTGAATGCGATGCGGTGGATGCGCTCAACGGCTATACCGTGCAGCAGACACCCGGACAACTCAGCTTTACCCGCCTCAAAGACGGCCGATTGCCGGCAGAGGCCGAACGCACCCTTGGTTGGGCGCGATGCACAAAAATTGATCAAGGAAGCTCACATGTCTACCCGTAACTGGCCGCGTCAATTGCTTGCTTTAAGTCTCTGTCTGCCGCTGGGCAGCGTGATGGCCTGCGGACCTGATTTTCCGCTGCGCTTGCTCGGCGACCGGGCGCAGACCCTGGGTGAATTGCCGGAAGGCAGCTTCCGGTTCGAAGTGAATCGCCTGGGCAAAGCCATCGCCGGTTTGAAGCCTGCGCAGGCAATGACGGTCGACTACGGTTACGGCGCTGACAATGATCTGTATGTGCAGGCGCGAAACACTGCTGAACAGACGGGGTTGAGCGACGCCCAGCGCGCGCAGGTAGTGCAGTTGCGAACACTTCAGAACGCGCAACAAGTGCAAGCCGAGGGCGCCAGCCTGCCGCCTGAACTCAGCCTGTACACCGCCGGCGCCGTGGCTTTCAACGCGGGCGAACATGCCGTGGCGGCAGAGTATTTCCGCAAAGTGCTGGCGCTGCCGGCCGATCAGCGTGCGTTGCGCAGCACCTGGGCGGCTTACTCGCTGGGGCGGGCCTTGTTCGCCATCAGCCAGGAGGCCAATGACCTTGATGAAACCGGGCGCCGCGAGAGTCTGCAACAGGCCCGTCAGGCCTTTGTGCAGGCTCGCCAGTTGAGTATCGAGGGCTTCAGCGACCCTCAGGAATTGGGCGTCGCCAGCCTCGGCGAAGAAGCGCGGCTGGTACGCCTGGCCGGTGACTGGAACACCGCCGTCGAGCTTTACGCGACCCAGAGCCTGCAAGGTTCGCAAGTCGGTTATAGCTCGCTCAAGCAGTTGATGAATGAGCTGGGCGAGATGCCGGAGGCGCAGCTCAACGAGGTGCTCAAAGGCAAAGCGGTGCAGCAATTGGTCACGGCGGCGTTGATCAGCCATGTCGGCTGGTCGTACGGTGAACAACCACCCGCTGAACAAAAAATGATCAAGTCGCTGGTCCAGAGTACCGTTGGCACCCTGGATAACGCTGATCGCCTGGCGGCGCTGAATTACCAGATCGGTGATTACGCCACCACCAAGGCCTTGCTCGAACATGCTGGTGATGGCGGCCTGGCCTGGTGGCTGCGAGCCAAAATAGCGTTGCGTGAGGGTGACAAGGCGGCGGCTGCCAGCGCCTATGCCAAGGCGGCCAAAGCCTTCCCGCAGGATGAAAACTGGGGCAGTCGCAGGGCGTCCAGCGGTGACTACGAAACGCTCAAACCCGGCTGCCGGGTCGACGGTGAAAGTGCGCTGCTGGCGCTGGAACGTGGCGATTATCTGCAAGCCTTTGAGCAACTGTATCGCAGCCAGGATCTCTACTGGGAAGACGCGGCTGTTGTCGCGGAACGGGTGCTTACCGTCGATGAATTGAAGCAGTTTGTCGATCGTCAGGTGCCAGCGCCAACGCCGTTGACCCAGCAGGAACGCGAGCGCTATGTACCGGTACCGATCGCGGCACGTTTGCGCAATTTGCTCGGGCGTCGATTGCTGCGTGAAGAGCGCTACGATGAAGCGCCGGCGTACTTTGATAATCCTGAATTACAAGCCAAAGCTCGAGCTTACGGGCAATTGCGTCAGGACGCCGAGTCGCGCTGGTGGCCAACCCGTCGTGCCGCGGATTATTTCAACGCTGCCTGGATGGCTCGCAAGTGGGGAATGGAGATTCTTGGCTATGAAATGGCCCCGGATTACGCCACGTTCGATGGCAATTACAGCCTTGAGCAGACTGAGTTAAACGTCGGGCCGCTGATCACTGAAGGGGAGGTGCAACGCCAGCAGGCCAGCGCAGCCAAACCGGACGAGCGCTTTCATTACCGTTACGTTGCTACTGGCCTGGCTAGCAAGGCGGCGGACCTGCTGCCCCACAGCAGTGGGGCGTTCGCGGCGGTCCTGTGTGCAGCGGCGGGTTTTGGTACCAGCGTTGAGGAGGAAAAGGCCTTCTACCAACGTTACGTCAAAGAAGGACCTTATGTGGATTGGGCGGTGAACTTCGGGCATCAATGCCCTTATCCCGACTTTCAGAACGCCGATAAACGTTACGTGACCCAGGTATTGGAACCCGTTCGTTCAACCTTGCGGCCCTATAAAAAGTGGCTGCAGATGGGCTCTGTGGTGGTGTTCACGGCATTGGCCCTGTGGCTGATCAATCGCCACAAGCGCAAGGCCCATCGTTAAGCCTGCTGAACGAACGTCAGGCGCAGCGCAAAACCGATCAGCAGGCTGCCAAACAGCCATTGCTGCACGCGCTGCGCCGAGGGGCTGCGCTCCAGCCAGCGACCGAGCCAGGCGCCGATCAGCGCGTAACCGCTGTCGAACAGCAAACCGGCCACCACCAGCAACACGCCGAGGGTCGCGAACTGCGTCAGCACCGGCCCTGCCTGCGGGTCGATGAACTGCGGCAACAGCACCGAACAGAACAGCAGCGCCTTGGGGTTGAGCAGGTTGGTCAACAAGCCGCGCTGGATCGCCGCGCACCACGCCAGCTTCGCAGCGGCTGTGCCGTTGGCATTCAGGTTCGGCAGCATGTTTGAGCGCAAGCATTGAATCCCCAGCCATAGCAGGTAGGCCGCGCCGGCCAGGCGCACCACTTCAAAGGTCCAGGGTGCAGCCTTGAACAGCGTCGCCAGGCCCAGCGCTGCCAGCGCAACGTGGCAACCCCGGGCAATCGCCAGGCCAATGGCGGTGGCCAGCGCGGCGGCTTTGCCCTGTCGGGCACCGGTTTGCAGCAGCAGAATCATGTCCGGGCCGGGCAACAGGTAAACCACTGCCAAGGCCAAAAAGAACATCCAGAGCTCTGCCATGCTGCACCCCATTCGTTAGCGATTCGGTGATCAAAGTCTAGGGCCGAAGGGCAGGGCAGGTGGTTGCGTAGTCGCGCCTGGAAACAGCTAGACTTGGCAGCTTCTGCCAATCAATGAATAAAAACAGTCAGGAACTGCCAAACCATGAAACTGGACGCCTACGACCGCCGAATCCTTGCCGCGCTGCAACGCGACGGTCGCCTGAGCAACGTGCAACTGGCGGACGAGATCGGCCTGTCCGCTTCGCCGTGTCTGCGCCGGGTGCGGATGCTGGAAGAGGCCGGGGTGATTCGCGGGTATCAAGCCAACCTGGATCGCGACGAAGTGGGGCTGGGGCTGACCGTGTTTGTCGGGGTCAAGGTGGAGCGCCACAACGACGAAGAGGCCGAAGCGTTTCGTCTGGCGGTAACGGCATTGCCCGAGGTGATTTCGGCGTTTCTGGTGTCAGGCGAATCGGATTTTCTGCTGCAGGTGGTGGTGCCGGATTTGCGCGGTTATGAGCGCTTCCTGACCGGCAGCCTGCTCAAGTTGCCGGGTGTGAGTGATATTCGCAGCAACTTCGCAATTCATACGGTGAAAACCCCAGGGCCACTGCCGCTGGGGCATTTGCCGAGCTGATGCCCTGGCTCAGCCCGGCTACGCTTTCATCTTTATATGTGCGGGTTGGGTGATGGGCGGGGAGCCAAAAATTCACTACCATCGTTATATTGTAACGATTTGCAAAAAATGCAACGACCTGACGACTTATCCACAGGTCTGGTTCACGTAACAGCAAGTACTGAGGTGGTATGCAAGTCGATCTGGAGGCTGAGGGGACGAACGTGGAAGGACTGCCGCGTTTTCAGCAGGCGGTGTTTCACGGACGTCGGTTGAAGCGGGTGGGCATCGGCCTGGCGAGTCTCGCAGCAGCAGGATTGTTGTTGGCGTTTTTTGTCGGGCTGTTTGCACCGCAATCGATCTGGCCGCCGCTATTGGTCAGTCAGTCCTCGGCGTTGATCGTGGTGGTGGCCGGTTTGCAATCGGCCTGGTGGATCACCCAATGGCGGGCGCGGGCGCTGGTTGAACCGGTGGTTGTGCTGGCTGCGGAACCGCTCGAACCGATCGAGGCGCTCGGCTGGTATGAGCGACTGTTGGCGCGAGCGGGTGAGCGCTGGATCGGATTGCTGGCGCAGATCGGCGCGCCGACGTTGTGGCTGGCCGGTTGGTCATTGCTGGCGTTGTTCAGCCTCGAACAATTCTGGAACCTGACATTACCCGCCGCTGCACTGGGTCTTTCGGCCAGCGTTGGGGCGGCGCTATCGTTGCTGCTGGCGTTCGGTTTGCTGGTGTGCGAACGCCAACTGACTCAGGAAATTCCCGCGCAATGGCCTGAAGCCGGGCAGTTGGCGCAGCTCACTCGCGTGGCGATCATCTGTCTGGTGACCGGCGCATTCTGCCTGTTGTTCAGCAGCGAAACTGCTGTCTGGCCGGTGCGCCTGGCGGTGTTGATCGGTTTACTGCCGGGGCTGGTCGCCGCAGAGTTGTTGCTGCGTGCGGTGTTGTCGTTGTTCAGTCCGCGTCGCGATCTGCTCGAACCGACGTTGCTGGCGCGCAGTTTTGTCGCGGACATGTTGCGCTGGCCGCCACAACCGTTGTTGGCGTTGCAGCACGAATTGCATAACCGCTTTGGCATCGATCTGCGGCAGATCTGGGCTTTCACTTACATGCGTCGGGCCTTCTTGCCTGTGCTGACCGTGGTGCTGTTCGTGGGTTGGCTGCTCACCGGGATTCACGAAATACCGCTGCAAGGGCGGGGGATCTACGAGCGCTTTGGCAAGCCGGTGCAGGTGTTTGGCCCGGGTTTGCATGCCGGTCTGCCTTGGCCGTTGGGACGGGTGCTGAGCGTTGAAAATGGCGTGGTTCACGAATTGGCGACCAGCGTCGGTGACGCGCCGGCAGCGACGGTGGCCGATCCTGCGGAAGGGCCCGCGCCGGCGATTGCCAACCGGTTGTGGGACGCCAGCCACGTGAATGACAAGTCCCAGGTGATTGCCAGTAGCAGCAACGATAAACAGAGCTTCCAGATCGTCAACATGGACGTGCGTTTTGTCTACCGCATCGGTTTGAGCGATCAGGCCGCGTTGGCGGCGACCTACAACAGCACCGATGTACCCACACTGATTCGCAGCACTGCCAGCCGGATTCTGGTGCACGATTTTGCCTCGCGGACCCTCGACGGTTTGCTTGGGGCCGATCGGGTAGGGCTCGCCGAAGACATTGGTCGTGCAGTGCAGGCTGATTTGCAGAAACTCGACAGCGGCGTGGAAATCCTCGCCACTGTCGTCGAAGCGATTCACCCTCCGGCCGGCGCTGCCAACGCCTATCACAGCGTGCAAGCGGCGCAGATCGGCGCGCAAGCGTTGATCGCGCGCGAGCGTGGCGCGGCTGCCGAGCAGACCAATCAGGCGCAATTGCAGGCCAGTGTCGCCAACGACCAGGCGCTGGCCACGGCACGCGAAGTCAACGCTACGGCCGAGGCCGCCGACCTGCGTTTCGCTGCCGAGCGTAAAGCCTACGCCGTAGCCGGTAGGGCCTTTGTGCTGGAGCAATACTTTGCCCAGCTGTCGCAAGGCCTGGCCAACGCCAAGGTACTGGTGCTTGATCATCGCTTGGGCGGCAACAGTACGCCGACCATCGACTTACGCAGCTACACGTTACCCGCCACCTTACCGACTGACACTTCGCCGTCACGTCACCCCGTTCAGTCAGGAGCCGCCAATTGAGCCCGTCGCATTCCCACGAGCCGCATGATCATCACGACCACGCCGGCCACGACCATGGCCATGGCGGGCATCATCACGGCCACCACCATCATCACCATGGCGACCCGCAAGAGGCGGGCCCCTTCCCGTGGCGACGCATGGGCTGGGCGGCGCTGCTGGTGCTGTTTGCCGTTGCAGCGGCGAGCCTGGTGCAAGTGCGTTCGGGCGAGGCGACGGTGATTACCCGTTTCGGCAATCCTTCGCGGGTACTGCTGGAGCCAGGCCTCGGTTGGCGCTGGCCGACACCGTTCGAAGCAGCGATTCCGGTAGACCTGCGCCTGCGCACCACCTCCAGCGGTTTGCAGGACGTGGGCACCCGCGATGGTTTGCGGATCATCGTTCAGGCTTATGTCGCGTGGCAGGTGCAGGGTGATCCGGACAATGTGCAACGCTTCATGCGAGCGGTGCAGAACCAACCGGACGAAGCAGCGCGGCAGATTCGTACTTTTGTCGGCTCTGCGCTGGAAACCACCGCCAGCAGTTTCGACCTGGCCAACCTGGTAAACACCGACGCCAAACAAGTGCATATCGCTGATTTCGAGGCGCAACTGCGCAAGCAGATCGATCAACAACTGCTGACCACTTACGGCGTGCGTGTGCTGCAAGTGGGTATCGAACGGCTGACACTGCCGTCAGTGACCCTGACTGCCACCGTCGATCGTATGCGTGCCGAGCGTGAAACCATTGCCACCGAACGCACCGCCATCGGCAAGCGAGAGGCGGCGCAAATCCGTTCCGCCGCCGAGCGCGATGCGCGCATCATCCAGGCCGACGCCACGGTGAAGGCTGCGGACATCGAGGCCCAATCGCGGGTTGAAGCCGCGCAAATCTACGGCAAGGCTTACGCGGGGTCGCCGCAGTTGTACAACTTGCTGCGTTCGCTGGACACCTTGGACACGATGGTAAAGCCGGGCACAAAGCTGATTCTGCGTACCGATGCTGCGCCATTCCGGGTGTTGGTTGATGGACCGCCGACACTGGATAACAAGTCTGGGTCGCAGCCATGAGTGTGGTTCCACGTGGAACAAATGAACTCGACAGCCCGTGGATTCAGGCGGGGCGTCTGGCATTTCTCGCGCTTTATGCGGTAACGGTGTTGGCCGCGTTGGCCTGGGCTTTCTCCAATGTCCGGCAGATAGATCCGCAGGATCGCGCCGTGGTGTTGCACTTCGGAGCACTGGATCGCATCCAGAACGCCGGCTTACTGTTGGCATGGCCGCGTCCGTTCGAGCAGGTGATTTTGTTGCCGGCAGCGGATCGGGTGATCGAACGGCGGGTAGAAAATCTGCTGCGCTCTGATGCTGCGCTGCAAGGTGAGCGTATGGCGAGTTTCGCCAATCCACTGAGCGATGCGCTGGCCGGCTCTGGGTATTTGCTCACTGGCGATTCGGGCGTGGTGCAACTGGACGTTCGGGTGTTTTACAAAGTGACCGAGCCTTACGCCTTCGTCCTGCAGGGTGAACATGTGTTGCCGGCGCTGGACCGTTTGGTGACTCGCAGTGCGGTGGCGCTGACGGCTGCGCGAGACCTGGACACCATTTTGGTCGCTCGGCCGGAGTTGATCGGTGCTGACAATCAGGCCGCCGAACGTCGCGAGCGTTTGCGCGGTGATCTGGTGCAAGGAATCAATCAACGCTTGGCCGAGTTGGCCGCGACGGGGTTGGGACTGGGGATCGAAGTCGCCCGGGTCGACGTGCAATCGAGTCTGCCCGAACCTGCGGTCAATGCTTTCAACGCGGTACTGACCGCCAGTCAGCAGGCAGATAAGGCCGTGGCGAACGCACGTACTGAGGCCGAAAAGCTCACTCAGACCGCGACCCAACAAGCTGATCGCACACTGCAAGTGGCTCACGCTCAAGCCAGCGAACGCCTGGCCAAAGCGTCGGCTGACACCGCCACGGTGCTCAGCCTGGCGCAGGCGCAACAGAAGGGCAGCGACCCGGAAATGCTCCTGCGGATCTACCGCGAGCGTATGCCGAAAATTCTCGGTCAGGCCGGTTCGGTTACGACGGTCAACCCTAAAGACGATTCCCGCCTGATCATTCAGGGAGCCGAACAATGACCGCTCAAACCACCGCCGCGCCAAGCATGTTGAGCACGGCTGAACAACGCAGCGCCGCACGCCAGTTGACCCTGGCGATGCTTGCTTTGGGCTTGCTCGGCCTGGGGCTGGTCTGGCGCTGGTTGTCGCCGGAGCAAACCGGTGTCAGTCAGTTATTGCTCGGGCTGGCTTCGTTGCTGGTGGCCGTTCCGGTCATGCGTTCGGCCTGGTACAGCCTGCGTTATCCGAGCCTGCACGGGATCACCGATCAACTGATCGCCTTGGCGATGATGGGCGCCTGGGCAACAGGCGATCTGCTGACCGCGGCCTTGTTGCCGATCATCATGATCTTCGGTCACGTGCTGGAAGAGCGCAGCGTGATTGGCTCTCAGGAAGCGATTCACGCGCTGGGCCGTCTGACGCGCAGCCACGCGCGCAAGGTTCAGGCCGATGGCTCGATTATCGAAATCGACAACGCTGCGCTGAAGGCTGGAGACATCGTCGAAGTGCGCGCAGGCGATCGAGTGCCGGCCGATGGGCGGGTGCTGTCCGGTCAAGCGAGCCTGGACACTGCGCCGATTACCGGTGAATCGGTGCCGCTTGAGGCCATCGTCGGCATGCAAGTGTTCGGCGGGGCGATCAACCTCGATGGTTTGCTGCGGTTGGAAGTGACCCGCACCGGCAACGAATCGACCCTCGGCAAAGTCATTGCGCTGATGCAAAGTGCCGAGCGCTCCAAGCCACCGATCACCCGTTTGCTGGAACGCTATGCCGGCAGCTACATGGTGCTGGTGTTGTTGTTGGCTGCGGTGACTTGGTTCGTGACTAATGATGCGCAAGCGATGCTCGCGGTACTGGTTGCCGCGTGCCCGTGTGCGTTGGTGCTGTCGGCCCCGGCCACGGCGATTGCCGGGATCGCGGTGGCTGCGCGCCACGGCATCCTGATTCGCAGCTCGGCGTTCCTTGAAGAGTTGGCGGACCTGACGTCGTTGGTGGTCGACAAGACCGGCACCCTGACGTTCGGCACGTTGCGTTTGCAGTCGATCGACAGCCCGGTCGAGGACCGCAGCACGTTGCTGAAACTGGCCGCCAGCCTTGGCTCGGCCAGCAGCCACCCGGTCAGTCGGGCGTTGGCGGGGTTGGTCACTCAGGAGCATTTCCTGCTGCTGTCGGACATTCGTGAACGTCAGGGCCTGGGCGTGGTGGCGATGACCGAACAGGGCGAAGCGGCGCTCGGCCGGCCTGAATTGTTTGCGCAGTTGGGCATCGCCACCTCGACGGTGCCGGTGCACGATGGGCCGATTGCCGGTCTGGCATTGGATGGGCGTTTCCTCGCGTGGCTGTTGTTGGCGGACAGCATCAAACCGGAAGCGCGTTTTGCCATGAGAGAGCTGCGCGAGCTGGGCCTTGGCCGGCAGTTGTTGTTGACCGGCGATCGGCAAAGCGTCGCCCACAGACTGGCCCATGAAGTCGGCATTAGCGATGTCGAGGCGCAAGCCTTGCCGGAAGACAAACTCAATCGCGTCCTGACTGAAATCGACAATGGCTTCCGGCCGATGGTGGTCGGCGATGGCATCAATGATTCGTTGGCGCTCAAGGCTGGCGTGGTCGGAGTGGCGATGGGCGCAGGCGGGGCAGACATAGCCCTGGCCTCGGCCGACATCGTGTTGATCGGCAGCGATCTGCGTCGACTCGGCACCTGCGTGCGCTTGAGCCGCCAGTGCCGACAGACCTTGCAGGTCAATGTGATCATCGGTCTGGGCTGGACGCTGGCGATCGTCGCGTTCGCCGCGTTTGGCTGGCTGGGAGCGGCGGGGGCGATGATTGCTGCGGTCCTGCATAACCTGAGCACGTTGCTGGTGTTGGGCAATGCCGGGCGTTTGTTGCGGTTCCAGGAGCCGCTGCTGAAGCTGAAAGAAGAGGGTTGAGGGCCTGGCCGGTCGGTTCGCCGAACTGTGCGCACAATTGACAGTCAACTGTGAAGAGGGCGTACCTCTTCAGGCCGTTACATGGCTGAAACAGTGGGTTTACGACAGCTTGTTGCTCTATCGTGACTCATAGGAAAAGGCTATTAAATCGATAGCCAGCTAATTTTCCACAATGGTCTACCCTCAAATCAGACGTCTGAAACAAGGGGGACTATTCATGCTCGCGCAACTGCCACCGGCCTTACAGAATCTGCAATTACCGCTTCGCTTGCGACTCTGGGACGGCCATGAATTCAATCTGGGCCCTGCGCCCAGCGTCACGATTGTGGTCAAGGACCCACAAATGGTGTCTCAATTCACCCGCCCAAGCCTCGACCTGCTGGGCGCCGCTTTCGTTGAGGGCAAACTCGAACTTGAAGGCCAGATCAGCGATGTGATCCGGGTATGTGATGAGTGGAGCCAAGCGTTGCTGGATGATGCCGACGGCAAGCAGCCAGTGCGCTCTGTCCATGACAAAGCCGCCGACGCAGCGGCGATTTCCTATCACTACGACCTCTCGAATGCGTTCTATCAGCTCTGGCTCGACAGTGACATGGCGTATTCCTGCGCGTACTTCGAAACCGGCAGCGAAACCCTGGAACAGGCCCAACAAGCAAAATTCCGCCACCTGTGTCGCAAACTACGGCTACAACCCGGCGAATACCTGCTGGATGTCGGCTGCGGCTGGGGAGGGTTGGCGCGTTATGCGGCGCGGGAGTTCGGGGCGAAAGTATTTGGCATCACCCTGAGCAAGGAACAGTTGGCATTGGCCCGGGAGCGGGTGATCGCTGAAGGTTTGCAGGATCAGGTTGAGCTACAACTGCTCGATTACCGCGATCTGCCTCAGGATGGGCGGTTCGATAAGATCGTGAGTGTCGGCATGTTCGAACACGTCGGGCACGCCAACCTGGCGGAGTACTGCAAGACATTGTTCGGTGCCGTGCGTGAAGGCGGCCTGGTGATGAACCATGGCATTACCGCCAAGCACACGGATGGCCGGCCGGTCGGACGCGGAGCGGGTGATTTCATCGAGCGCTACGTATTCCCTAACGGTGAGTTACCACACCTGTCGATGATTTCGGCCGAGATCAGTGAAGCGGGGCTGGAGATCGTCGACGTCGAAAGCCTGCGTCTGCATTACGCCCGCACGCTGGATCACTGGAGCGAGCGGCTGGAGGACAACCTTGAAGCCGCCTCCAAAGAGGTGCCGGACCAGGCGTTGCGGATCTGGAGACTGTATCTGGCAGGCTGCGCCTACGCGTTCGCGCGGGGCTGGATCAACTTGCACCAGATCCTCGCGGTCAAGACCCACCCCGACGGCAGCCATGAGCTACCGTGGACGCGTGACGATATCTACAACCCTTAAAGGATCGGCGAGATAAGCCGGGCGACCCGCATGCCAAGCTGTTGCAGGCGGTGGGTCTTTCGGCTTTCGCCTTTGGCAATTTCGTGGGCCTGGGCAAAGTCGTCGTTGAGCATGTGTTCCACCAAACCTGCGAATTCGCTGTCGACGGTCAGTAGCATGACTTCGAAGTTGAGCCTGAACGAACGGTTGTCCAGATTCGCGCTGCCGATGGCAGTGATTTCGCTGTCGATCAGCACGACCTTCTGATGCAGGAAGCCCGGCTGGTAACGGAATACCCGAACCCCGGCGCGTACCGCTTCGAAAGCGTACAGGCTGGAGGCGGCATAGACGATCCGGTGGTCCGGCCGAGATGGCAACAGGAGCCGCACATCGACACCGCGCAGCACCGCCAGGCGTAGCGCGGCAAACACCGCTTCATCGGGAATGAAATACGGGCTGGTGATCCACACGCGTTCGGTCGCGGAGTGGATGGCTTCAACGAAAAACAGTGAGCAGGTTTCGTAAGGGTCCGCCGGTCCGCTGGCCAGTAGTTGGCAGAGCACGCCGTCATCGGGGTAGCTCTGTGGCAGTATCAGCGGTGGCAATTTTCGGGAGGCCCAGAACCAGTCTTCCGCGAAAGACTCCTGCATGCACGCAACCACGGGGCCGCTGACGGCGATGTGCGTATCGCGCCACGGTGCCAGCGGTGGTTTCTGGCCCATGTATTCGTCACCGACGTTATGCCCGCCGACAAATCCCTGCACGCCGTCGACCACGACTATCTTGCGATGGTTACGGAAGTTCACCTGGAATCGATTGAGCCAGCCACTGCGTGTGGCAAACGCTTCGACCTGCACCCCGGCATCACGCAAGGGTTGAACATAGCTGTGGGGCAGGGAGTGGCTACCGATCCGATCGTAGAGCAGGTAAATAGCGACGCCTTCAGCGGATTTTTCCATTAGCAGTGTTTGCAGGCGTCGGCCGAGCTGGTCGTCATGGACGATAAAAAACTGAATCAACACGGCTTCGCGAGCGGCACGGATCGCTTCGAAAATCGCATCAAAGGTTGCCTGGCCGTTGATCAACAGCCGTACCTGATTGTTTGCCAGGCACGGCATCCGCCCCAGCTTCGGCATCGCCCGCAACGAGGTGTAGGCCTTGGAGGCGCGTGCGGTCAGCGCTTCCTCGATCCACGGACGCCAGTTCAGGTCGGCGATGGCCTTGTGCATTTCTTCGTTGGCCTGTCGACGAGCCTTGATATAAGCATCGAAGGTGCTGCGACCGAAGACCAGATAAGGGACAAGCGTCAGGTAAGGTATGAAGACCAGTGACAAGGCCCAGGCAATCGAGCCTTGAGCGGTCCTGACGGTCAATACGGCGTGAATGGCGGCGATCGTGCCCAGTGAGTGGATGAGCGCGATCAGATACGCGAGAAGATGGGGTCCAAAAAAATCCATGGGGCAATCATGCTCCTGACAATTCAATGCTTAACAGACCATGTTCCACGGTGAATGTCGCTATTTAATTAGACATGCAACCGAAGTAGATTGGCGACGTCTAACGGGCACTATTGTCTAGGAGTTACTCGATGAACGTACGTCTGCTGGGTTTGGCCATGGCTGTTGGCTTGTCGCTTCCTGTGGTCGCTCAGGCGCAGATGCTGCAACCGGGTTTGTGGGAGTTGACCTCAAGCAACATGAAGGTCGATGACCAGAACCTCCCGGATCTGCAGTTGATCCTTAGCCAGTTGGGCAGCCAGATGACGCCGGCACAAAAGGCCGCGCTGGAGAAACAAGGCATCACCATGGGCGGTAAAGGGATTCGTGTGTGCCTGACCCAGGCACAGGTTCAATCCGATACCATTCCCCTGCAAGACCCGCAGTCAGGCTGCACGCAGCAGGTCACCGACCGCAGCGGCAACCAGTGGAAATTCCGCTTCAGCTGCCCGAAAGCCCAGGGCGCCGGTGTTGCTACGTTCCTGAGCGACCGTGAGTTCAACACCACGGTCAACGGCACATTCAACGCCACCGGCATTCAGCAAAAGGGCAGCATGGATACACGCGCCGTGTGGCTGGGACAGGATTGCGGGACGGTCAAACCTCGCGCCTAAAGCCATTGTGTAAAACGCGATTTAGCGCATGAACCCAGAGGCAACCCCCGGCAGTTGTCATAAAGACTTGCGGCGTGCCAGGCAATTTGCCCCGAAACCAATGTCGTACTCACGCTGTGTCGAAAGCGCTGCCCGGCGAACGGTGTCCAACCGCATTGAGCGAGAATCGGCTGCCGGGAAACAGCTTTGCCGGCAGGCTCGGGTTTGATCAACACGAGGTCGGCCCAATAGCCTTCACGCAGGTAGCCGCGATCCGGTATGGCAAACAGGTCCGCCACGCGATGGCTGGTTTTGGCCACCAGGGTGGTCAGTGGAATCAACTGATCGGCCACCAGTTCCAGCAGCGCGGGGAGGGCGGTGTTGTACCAGCGGCAACCCGGAAGGTGCCTGTCGGTGGGGCAACTGTTTTTCAGCCCAGGTGTAGGGCGCGTGGTCGCTGCCCGGCGCTTTTTTTCGGCCAGTGCATCGAGCGTCAGGGTTGCCGGTCGGGTGTTGGGCATGTCCATGAAACTGGTGATGCCACCCGCTACGGCCGCCCGCGATTCGGTATGGATGCTGCCTTTGTTCGGTGCACCCGGATCACGAAAGTGCACCTGGTCGTCGATCATTCCCGGTAGCAACCATTGGCCATTGGCGTCGATTTCCAGCGTCGCGTTTTCACCTTCGATGCTGCTGGCGATCTTCGCTATGCGCCCGTGATCCACCAGCAGATCCGCGTCGAACTTGCGGCCCTCATTGACCAGTCGGGCGTTGCGTATCAGCACGCTGCTCATGCTCAAAACTCGTTCTGCAGGGCTTTGTAGCCGCGCACCAGATCGACGTTGGTGCGCGCCACGTCCTCCGAAAACTCCGAGGCGCTGACGCTGACCGGCGGGAACTGCGACAAGTCGGTTTTGGGACCGATGCGTGTGGTGGACGGCACGTAGAAGTCGGCCGGCAAGTCTCGCCCGTCGACCACCGAGTTGTGCCGCACCACGCAACCGTCGCCGACCGCACAGTTGAACAGCACGCTGTTGAACCCGATGAACACCCGGTTCCCGACGGTGCAGGGGCCATGGACGATGGAGCGGTGAGCGATGGAACTGAACTCGCCGATGGTTACAGCGGCACCGGATTTGGAGTGGATCACCACACCATCCTGAATGTTCGAGTTGGCGCCGATGGTGATCGGTTCCATCTCGCCCGAATCGTCGACTTCATCGGCGCGGATCACCGCGTAGGGACCGACGAAGACGTTCTCGCCAATCACTACCTTGCCGCAGATGATCGCGGTTTTATCGACGTAGGCGGACTCGGCAATCCGCGGCAAATCGCCGGACGGGTTCTTGCGGATCATGGCGTGCTCAAGGCCTCGTATAGCGTGTTGAGGTTGTATTCAAACAGCCCGGCAAAGGTACTGGCCGGACCTTCGGTGGCGAGTGCATCCGAGTACAGGGTGCCGCCAATATGCGCGCCGCTTTCATCGGCGATTTGCTTGAGCAGGCGGGCGTCCTTGATGTTTTCCATGAACACCGCTTTGACCTTGGCCTGACGGATCTGCGTGATCAATGCGGCCACTTCGGCGGCAGACGGTTCGCGTTCGGTGGACAGGCCTTGAGGCGCCATGAAGTCGATGCCGTACGCCTGACCCAGATAGCCGAAGGCGTCATGAGAGGTAACGATCTTGCGGTTGCCCGGCGGCAATGCGCCGAGCTTGGCTTTGGCTTCAGCCAGCAGACGGTAGATCTGTTTCAGGTAGGTCTGGCTGTTGTGTTCGTAGTCGGATTTGTTCGCCGGGTCTGCGGCGATCAGCGCCTTGGTGATGTTGTTCACATAGAGTTCGGTATTCGCCAGATTGTGCCAGGCATGCGGGTCGGGGATGGTCTCGCCGTCCTCGTCCATGGTCCTGGGGATCACGCCGCGACTGGTGGTGATCACCGGGGTTTTGGTGGCGGTGCTGGCAACCATGCGGTCCAGCCATGGCTCGAAACCGAGGCCGTTCTTGAAGATCAGCTTGGCCTTGAGCAGGGCCTTGGCGTCGTCCGGAGTGGGCTCGTAGGTGTGAGCGTCAGCGTCCGGGCCGACCATGTTGGTGATCTGGATGTGCTCGCCGCCGACCTGATGAACCATGTCGGCCAGGATGCTGAAGCTGGTGACCACCGGCAGTTTTTCTGCTGCCGATGCCATTGATAACGACATCGACAACCACACACTGAACAGCACAAGTAGAGCGCGCATCGGGAAACACCTCATTGGGATGTGAGCAAAGGCGGGCGCCGCAGCAATCCGTGCACCGGACCGAACACCACGGACAGCAGGTACAACGCGCCGGCTACCAGCACGATGGCGGGGCCGCTGGGCAGCGAGTAGTAGAACGACAGCAACAGACCGAACCATACCGAGAGGCAGCCGAGCAGCCCGGCGATGGCCATCAGCATCGGCAAGTGACGGCTCCAGAAGCGTGAAGCGGCGGCCGGCAACATCATCAAACCGACCACCATCAGCGCGCCAATGGCCTGGAAACCGATCACCAGATTCAGCACCACCAGGGTCAAAAACACGCCGTGTGCCAAAGGGCCGAGACGGCTGACGGTTTGCAGAAACAGTGGGTCGAGGGTGTCCAGCAGCAGTGGCCGATAGATCAGTGCCATGGCGATCAGGCTGATCCCCGAGACCCAGAGCATGCCGGTCAATGTCGGGCCGTCGACGGCCAATGCCGAGCCGAACAGCAAGTGGAGCAAGTCGAGGCGTTTGCCGGCGATCCCCAGGATCAGCACGCCGCTGGCCAGCGAGATGGGGTAGATCGCCGCCAGGCTGGCGTCTTCCCGAAGGCCGGTGCGGCGGGTAATCCATGCCGCTAATCCGGCCATGCTCAGGCCAGCGCCGAGGCCACCGATGGTCAGTGCTGGCAAGCTCAAACCGGCGAACCAAAACCCTAACGCGGCGCCAGGCAAGATGCCGTGAGCCACGGCATCGCCGATCAGGCTCATGCGCCTCAGGATCAGAAACACCCCAAGCGGTGCAGTGCTGCAAGCCAATACCAGACCACCGATGAGGGCCCGGCGCATGAACACGAATTCGTGAAACGGTTGCCAAAGTTGCGCAGCGACGAGCATTACGCCACCTGCGTGAGAGGTTGCTGGAGGATCAGTTCATGGCTCGGCGCCAGGACGCAGCCCGTATTTTTGATCAGCAATGCTTGAGGAATATGTTGGCGAACCGCAGCCAGGTCATGACACACCACGACCAGCGTTCGGTCCTCGTTGTGCCAAGTGTGGATGTGTTGCCACAGCAGCGCCTGGCCGAGTTCGTCCAGTGCGGCGTGAGGTTCGTCGAGCAGCAACAGTGGCGCTTCGGCGAGGCTCAGACGAGCGAGCAGGGCGCGTTGCAATTCGCCACCCGACAATGCCATCAATGGGCGTTGCTCCAGGCCGCTCAGACACCAGTCATTCAGTACATTGTCGAGGCGTTGGCGGCGAACGTCCGGCGTTTGCTTGCTACCCCAGAACCCGGCGCTTACCAGCTCTTGCAGGGTGATGGGGAACTGTCGGTCGAGGTGCTGTTGTTGTGGCAAAAAGGACAAGCCACCCCGTGGTGAAACGTCGAGAACAACTTTGCCAGCCAGCGGCTTTTGCAGACCGGCGATGACTTTCAGCAAGCTGCTTTTGCCCGAGCCATTGGCGCCAATGACTGCCGTCAGGCTGCCGCTGGGTAAATTGAAATCGAGGGCGGGAGTGAGTGGTTGGCCAGGTGCGCCCCAGCGCAATCCTTGGCAGCGAATCATGCGGCCTCCCAGTTCCAACGACTTTCAGCGACCGCATCGTGGGCGTGCAGACTTTCGGCGTGAACTACGCGCAACTGAAAAGCCTTGATGCCAGGCGAGCGTTTCAACGCCAGATTTAAACGTCGTGCAGCGTCTTCGCAGAACATCAGGTTCTGACCATTTGCGAGAGCGAAGGCCTGTTCGTCGGCACGCTTTACTGCGGTTTGAACGGCGGTGCCGAGCGCGGCTTCGGCGTCATTGATCGCTGCGATCAAGGGCAGATCGTCCAGATAGTCATTCAGTCGTAGCCGCAATTGCGCACTGCTGCGTTGGCTGTGGGGCGTCGCGACGATGCCTTTTGATGATCCGAGCCAAGTCAAAACGTCGGCGTGCTGCAACGGCTTGTTGGCAAAATCATCGATGAATTGCTGCTGAATAAGTTGTCTCGACAGTGCGGCTGAACAGGGGCACGTGGACGAATAAGGAACATCAATTTTAAGTTCCACGTGGAACACTGTGTTTTCCAAACGCGCTTCGATGCTGATCGGATAGCTTTTCCAGCCGGCCAAAGGGCTGATCAAGGCTGGGCGTTTGAGCAGTAAATCAGCGTGAATGCGCAGGAAAGCGGCATTGGATAAACCCTCGTGGCTGTCGAGGAAACGTTGCAGAACTTGCCGCAACAACGCCGGGGTGAGGCTTTCCCGCTCAAGCATTTCCAGCGCCAGATACAGCCGCGACATATGAATGCCACGCGCTTCGCCATCATCGAGACTGACGCCCGCGTCGGCTTTCGCACTTAATCGCTGGCCGTCGAATACAACAGGAAGAGCAATGCCGCACATGCCCACCCATTCGAGTGGCAAGGCTTGGCGTGAGGCCTGCGCGGCGATATCCGGCAAAGTCAGCGCATTCATGAGCAGGTCCATCGTTGGAAATGTTTTGCCATGTTATATTATAACAATCAAATCGACGATGCCTTTTTCTCGAGCGGTCTTCACTATGCACAGGCGACAATTGCTCAACCTGTTGTTGGCCAGCGCTGCGCTGGTTTTACCCTTCGGCGTGTCGGCGACGCAGATCCGCAATGCACGGCTCTGGCGTTCGGATGACAAGCTTCGCCTGGTACTCGATCTGAGYGGACCGGTGCAGTACAAAACCTTCTCGTTGAGCACGCCCGAGCGACTGATCATCGACTTGAGCGGTGCGCAGCTCAGCGGTGACTTCAGCCAATTGACGCTCACCAACACGGTGATTCGTTCGATCCGTTCCGGGCACTTCGGGCAAGGCGATACGCGGATCGTGCTCGACCTTACCGGTCCGGTGCGGCTCAATAGTTTTCAACTGCCGCCACAGGACGGGCAGGGTCATCGTCTGGTGCTCGACCTGCTCAACGCCGCGCCCGTGCAGATCGCTGCGGCGGCACCTTTGGTCCAGCGTGAAACACCGGCTGACAAGGCCCACCCCAAGCGCGACATCATCGTCGTGGTCGACCCAGGCCATGGCGGCAAGGACCCCGGCGCAATTGGCGCCAAAGGCGAGCGCGAAAAAGATGTGGTGCTGTCCATCGCGCAATTGCTGGCCAAGCGCTTGAAGCGCGAAAAAGGGTTTGATGTGAAATTGGTGCGCAACGATGACTTCTTCGTGCCGCTACGCAAGCGCGTGGAGATCGCCCGTACGCACAAGGCCGACATGTTCATCTCGGTGCACGCTGACGCGGCGCCACGGCTCACGGCTTCTGGCGCTTCGGTTTACGCATTGTCCGAAGGTGGCGCGACTTCGGCCACGGCGCGCTTCATGGCGCAACGGGAAAACGGTGCCGATTTGCTGGGGGCGAGCAGTCTGCTCAACTTGAAGGACAAGGATCCGATGCTCGCCGGAGTAATCCTCGACATGTCGATGAACGCCACTATCGCCGCCAGTTTGCAGCTCGGTAGCACAGTGCTCGGCAGCCTGGCAGGCATTACCACGTTGCATCAGAAGCGTGTGGAACAGGCAGGTTTTGCGGTACTGAAATCACCGGATGTGCCATCGATCCTGGTCGAAACCGGCTTCATTTCCAACGCCCGTGACAGCCAACGGCTGGTGACGGCGCGGCATCAAAAGGCGGTAGCCGACGGACTTTTTGAAGGTTTGCAGCGCTATTTTCAGAAGAATCCGCCGCTGAACAGTTACATGGCCTGGCAACAGTCGCAGCAAAAATCGCAGGTCTAGCAGCCCGTCAGTCGGCTACAGGTGAACTTGCCGCTGGAACCGCCAGAGCTGGAAAACCGATTGAGGGTGGTCCAGCCAACGCGGCGGCTGTAACCGACCCAGGCTTCGCCATCCGACGCCAAGCCGGTGAAGAACGTCAGTTGGCCATAACGGCTGCTGGTCTGCGCCCAATAGCGATTACCGCTCACTTCAAACCCTCGCATGTAGGTCGTGCTGCCCGCCGTGGCGACGCTGTAAGAGTTTCCGTCTGGGTCTACGCAGACCAGCAGATTGGCGCTGCGCGTGCACTTCGCCTGGCTCGACGCCTGCGCGCAGGCGTCTGCCGCGACCAACAGCGAAAGGCTCAACAGTGTGCATTTCAAGGCGTTGTGCATGGGTTTTCTCGTTGTGCGAACGGGCTCAAGCATTGCGTCCTTCGTCGCAGGGAGCAAGAGGGGATTGGCGTCTTTATGTTGTTATACTATAACATTAAAAATCGCCCGACCGGCCACTCCTGATGAGGAACACCTGATGCCCAATCGTCTCCCCGTTACCGTGCTGTCCGGCTTTCTCGGCGCCGGCAAAAGCACGCTGCTCAACTACGTACTGCGCAACCGCGAGAATCTTCGGGTCGCGGTAATCGTCAATGACATGAGCGAAATCAACATCGACGGCAGCGAAGTCCAGCGCGATGTCACCTTGAACCGCGCCGAAGAAAAACTCGTCGAAATGAGCAACGGCTGCATTTGCTGCACCTTGCGCGAAGACCTGCTGGAAGAGGTCGGCAAGCTGGCCAGGGACGGTCGCTTTGATTACCTGCTGATCGAGTCCACCGGTATTTCCGAACCTCTTCCCGTGGCGGAAACATTCACCTTTCACGACGAGGAAGGCCAAAGCCTGGCCGACATCGCGCGGCTCGACACCATGGTCACGGTGGTCGACGGGATGAACTTTCTGCTCGATTACCAGGCCGCTGAAAGCCTCGCATCACGGGGTGAAACCCTTGGCGAAGAAGACGAGCGTTTGATCACGGATTTGTTGATCGAGCAGATCGAGTTCGCCGATGTGCTGCTGATCAGCAAGATCGATCTGATCAGCAGATCAGAGCGCGAAGAGTTGATCGCGATCCTCAAACGGCTCAACGCCCAGGCGCACATTATCCCGATGGTCATGGGCGAAGTGCCGCTGAAACAAATCCTCAACACCGGCCGCTTCGACTTTGATAAGGCCTCCCAGGCACCGGGCTGGCTGCAGGAATTGCGCGGCGAACATGTGCCGGAAACCACCGAGTACGGCATTGCTTCAATGGCTTATCGGGCTCGTCGACCGTTCCATCCGCAGCGCTTTTTCAGCTTCATCAATCGACCGTGGGTGAATGGAAAACTGCTGCGCTCCAAGGGCTTTTTCTGGTTGGCCAGCAAGCACCAGGACGCCGGTAGCTGGTCCCAGGCCGGTGGTTTGATGCGTCACGGGTTTGCCGGCCGCTGGTGGCGCTTTGTGCCGAAAGCGCAGTGGCCACAGGATCAGGAAAGTACCGCCGCGATCATGGAAAACTGGACCTCCGCCACCGGTGATTGCCGTCAGGAGCTGGTGTTCATCGGCCAGAATATCGACTTTGCCCAACTCACCGCACGCCTCGATAACTGCCTGCTCAATGATGACGAAATGTCCCTGGGCGTCGAAGGCTGGCGCCTGATGGCAGACCCGTTTGGTCCATGGCTCGAAGAGGAGGCGGCCTGATGTTGGCGCCGAGTCTGAAAGCGCGGCCAGTGGTTCGTCAGGTACAGGGGCAAACCCCTGATGTCTTCACGCAGATACTTGAAGACGGCACCAACCTGGCGCTCTGGCAGCGTCGTTTGCCGGCACATATCGCTGACTTCGGCGCATTGCTGTTATCGCTGAACGAGCCGCTGGCCGAGTCGTTAGTAGTGGAATTGGCGACTGACGACGCTGAACCCAATCTGCGTGGCCTGGCCGAAAGCTACAGTGACCTGGAGGGCCACGAAGGGTTTATCGCCGATGTTTCATGGTTGGTCAGCGCGTTTGCCTGCTTGCTGGGCGCAACGCGTATCGGCTTGCGTTTGCGGGTGCTGGATAACGCCATGTGCCCGCGTTTTCATGTCGATCATGTGCCGGTGCGGCTGATCACCACCTACGCCGGCATTGGCAGTCAGTGGCTCAGAGAGGGCGCCATGGAGCGTAAGAATCTGGCCAGAGCGGAGGCCGAGCCGCAGGGCTGTGAGCAAATGCTCTGTGGTGAAGTGGCACTGCTCAAGGGCGAGAAGTGGCACGGCAACGAGGGTTTCGGGCTGATTCATCGTTCACCGCAACCCGCACCGGGTGAGCGTCGGCTGATCCTGACGCTCGACTGGCTCGGTTGATTCAAGGCGTGAGCCAGGCGCCCTGGCTTTGGCTTTCGCAATACGGCTTGAGGTACGCGGCGTCTGTGGCCACGCCGTAATAGTGAATATCCTGCCGGTAAGGCATATTGGCGACTTGAGCGTTGCTGCACACACCGAAGGCACCGCTGGGGCATTGCTCGAGGAATGCGACGTCGACCTTCTGCCCCGCGAGGTTTGGCTGACAGAAACCGTCATGGAACATTTTTTCCGGGATATTGCGGTTCTGCTGACAGACTTTGACGTCGAGCCGCTCCGCCTGGCTGTGAACCACGCAGGCCTGGGCCAACGCCTCGCCCGAAGCGAGGGCCAACAGCAACGACAAGCCGATCAGTCGCATCCTTTTTCTCCCTAGAAGCCGCCGAACATGTTGCAGAACATTCCTACTCACGTCATCGCCGGGCCGTTAGGCGCCGGCAAGACCAGCCTGATCAAGCATCTGCTGATGCAGCGGCCGGCGAACGAGCGCTGGGCGGTGCTGATCAACGAGTTTGGTCAGATCGGTCTCGACGCCGCACTGCTGACCACGGGCGCTGATGGTATCGCACTGGGGGAAGTGGCTGGCGGCTGTTTGTGTTGCGTGAATGGTGCGCCGTTTCAGATTGGCCTCGGGCGGTTGCTGCGTAAATCACGGCCGGACCGCTTGTTTATCGAACCCTCGGGGCTGGGACACCCGGCGCAGTTGCTCAAGCAATTAAGCGAAGCGCCGTGGCAGGGTGTACTGGCAATTCAACCGAGCGTTCTGGTGCTCGACGCTCAAGCCCTGGCCGCCGGAAAACCACTGCCAGGGGCGCAACAGCAAGCGCTACCGAGCGCGGGTCTGTTGCTGCTGAACAAGGCCGAGCACCTGAGCGATGAAGATCGCCAGCGCATCACCGCGCGGCTGCCGGAATGCCCGCTGTATTGGACGCAGCAGGGCGCCCTGGCATTGAGTGACTTGCCAGGCGTGCGCAGTCGAGCGGTCGAGGGTGTGGATAACTTCAAAGTGCCTAAAGGTCTGGCGCAGATGCCGGCAGTCTGGCCTGATCCGACACAGCCGATTAGCTTGAGTCAGCAGCAGGAAGGTGGCTGGAGCATAGGTTGGCGTTGGCACCCGAGTCAGTCGTTCGAACTTTCTCGGGTCCAGGCTTGCCTGGCGGCCCTGGACTGGCGACGGGCCAAGCTGGTTATCCACAGCGCCGAGGGTTGGGTGTCGGCCAACTCGCTGGATAACGCCGTGCTGCACTGGCAACCCAGTGAATGGCGTCAGGACTCGCGCATCGAGCTTATTTTCGATAAGCCGCAGGATGCCGAATCACTACAGGGGAAACTTGCGAGTTGCCGGGTGAACCAGACTTAACGCGGTTCAGGGCTCAGTGACGAAACTTGTTGTGGTCCTGGCGCCATTGACTCAGCTCGATCACCTCGGCGCTGGGCAGCACGGGTTTTTCCTCGAGCGGGATCGGGTAGGGGGCCAGTTCGATCTGCGCGCTGTGGGCACCGAATTGGGTAATGGTGCCCATGTGACGCGTTTCGCCGGTCACGGTGAACTCAAAGTTATACACGCGGGCCAGACGTCGCCGCCCGTTGGCGTCCTTCACGAAGCCGATTTTTTTCAACGCCACATTGCCGTCGAGCAATTCGATGTCGAGTTTGGCGCAATGCCGCTTGACCCGTTCCAGGGCCCGCTCGCGCAAGCCATGGTTGTGCCACAGCCAGGCGGCACCGGTCGCCAGCAGCATCAGCACGAAGATATTTCCAAGGGTCAGCATGAACAGTGCTCCAACAAATTAGTGTCAGCTTAACTGTGTCTCTGGTCTGTCGTACAGGCCGCGATTAGTCGCATACTGCGCGGCTCGAATTTCAATCGGTTTACGGATATCCCGCATGAAACGTACTCCTCATCTGCTTGCCATCCAGTCCCACGTGGTTTTCGGTCACGCCGGCAACAGCGCCGCCGTTTTCCCTATGCAGCGGGTCGGGGTGAACGTCTGGCCGCTGAATACCGTGCAGTTTTCCAACCACACTCAATACGGCCAGTGGGCCGGTGAAGTGCTGGCGCCGCAGCAGATTCCCGAGCTGGTAGAAGGGATTGCGGCGATTGGCGAGCTGGGCAACTGCGATGCCGTGCTGTCCGGTTATCTGGGCAGTGCCGCTCAAGGGCGGGCGATCCTCAGCGGCGTGGCGCGGATCAAGGCGATCAACCCCAGCGCCTTGTACCTGTGCGACCCGGTGATGGGGCATGCGGAGAAAGGTTGCATCGTACCGGCTGAAGTCAGCGACTTCCTGCTGGATGAAGCGGCGGCGGTGGCGGATTTCATGTGCCCGAATCAGTTGGAACTGGACAGTTTTTCCGGCCGTAAGCCGCAGTCATTGTTCGATTGCCTGGCGATGGCTCGAGCGCTGCTGGCGCGCGGCCCGAAGGCGGTGCTGGTCAAGCATCTGGACTATCCCGGCAAGTTGGCGGACAGCTTCGAGATGTTGCTGGTGACGGCCGAAGGCAGTTGGCATCTGCGTCGTCCATTGCTGGCCTTCCCGCGTCAGCCGGTGGGCGTGGGCGACCTGACGTCGGGCCTGTTCCTGGCGCGGGTGTTGTTGGGCGACAGCCTGGTCGCGGCCTTTGAATTCGCGGCGTCTGCAGTACATGAAGTACTGCTGGAAACCCAGGCCAGCGCAAGCTATGAACTGGAACTGGTGCGTGCCCAGGACCGTATTGCGCATCCTCGGGTGAAGTTCGAGGCGACGGCGATCAGTTTGTAACGTCGTCGGTGTAGAAAAGATCGCAGCCTGCAGTAGTTTCTACAGAGGCTGCGATCGGCGCCGTATCAGGCGTCAGCCTTGATTTCGCGATAACGCTGATCCAGTTCCTGACGAATCTGCCGACGCTGTTTGGCTTGGGCGTATCGGCGTTTGTCTTCGCTGTTCTGCGGTTGCAACGGTGGGACGGCCGCCGGCTTACGCTGATCGTCGACCGCGACCATGGTGAAGAAGCAGCTATTGGTGTGACGCACCGAGCGCTCGCGGATGTTCTCGGTCACCACCTTGATGCCGACCTCCATCGAGGTATTGCCGGTGTAGTTGACCGACGCCAGAAAGGTCACCAGCTCACCGACATGGATCGGTTCGCGAAAGATCACCTGATCCACCGACAGGGTTACCACGTAGCGCCCGGCATAACGGCTGGCGCAGGCGTAGGCGACTTCGTCGAGGTATTTGAGCAGGGTGCCGCCGTGGACATTGCCAGAGAAGTTGGCCATGTCGGGGGTCATCAATACCGTCATCGACAGCTGGGCGTTTCCGGGTTCCATAGCACACTACTCACGGTTCAAGGCTGGGATTGCGGGAGCACCTCTGTGGGTGCCTGGCGGGTTTTTCAAAACCACCGTTAACGGGACGCCACGCCAATGAAGGCCGTCACGCCCGAATCGATCTGTTTCTATATATTGCACCGCCTTTGCGCCCGAAGTCGCGGTGTTACCCTTCAAAAGCCCACCTCAAGGGCCCTTTCATCCGATCTGGTAATCGCCCAACGACGTCAGCACATCCAACCGCCAAGGAGCCCTCGCCATGCATGCCATCAGTTTTATTCAGGACCTGGCAGTGATCATGCTGGTTGCAGGTGTGGTGACCATTGTTTTTCATCGGCTCAAACAGCCGGTCGTCCTAGGCTACATCGTGGCCGGTTTCATCATTGGCCCGCACACCCCGCCATTCGGGTTGATCCACGACGAGCAAACCATCAAGACCCTTGCCGAACTCGGGGTGATTTTCCTGATGTTCTGCCTGGGCCTGGAGTTCAGCCTGCGCAAGCTGTTCAAGGTCGGTGCCACGGCGTTTATCGCGGCGTTCCTGGAAATCGTGCTGATGATCTGGATCGGCTACGAAATCGGTCGCTGGTTTGACTGGAGCACCATGGATTCACTGTTCCTCGGTGCGATCCTGGCGATTTCCTCGACCACCATCATCGTCAAGGCGCTCAACGACCTGAAGATGAAGAACCAGCGCTTTGCCCAGCTGATCTTTGGCGTGTTGATCGTCGAAGACATCCTCGGCATCGGCATCATTGCCTTGCTCTCGAGTATCGCCGTCAGCGGCACCGTGAGCTCCGGAGAGGTGTTTTCCACGGTCGGCAAACTCTCGCTGTTCATGATCGTTGCGCTGGTGGTCGGGATCCTGCTGGTGCCGCGCTTGCTGGCTTATGTGGCGAAGTTCGACAGCAACGAAATGCTGCTGATCACTGTGCTTGGCCTGTGTTTTGGCTTTTGCCTGCTGGTGGTCAAGCTTGAGTACAGCATGGTACTCGGGGCGTTCCTGATTGGCGCGATCATGGCCGAGTCTCGGCAACTGGTGAAAATTGAGCGCCTGATCGAGCCTGTTCGCGACATGTTCAGCGCTATATTCTTTGTCGCCATTGGCCTGATGATCGATCCGCAGATTCTTCTTCAGTACGCCTGGCCCGTTGCGGTGATTACCGTCGCGGTGGTGCTCGGCAAGATGCTCTCCTGTGGTCTGGGGGCGTTTATCGCCGGCAATGACGGACGCACCTCGCTGCGAGTCGGCATGGGCCTGTCGCAGATTGGCGAGTTCTCTTTCATCATCGCGGCGCTGGGCATGACCTTGCAGGTCACCAGCGATTTCCTTTATCCGGTGGCGGTCGCTGTTTCGGCCATCACCACCTTGCTGACGCCGTACCTGATCCGTGCCGCCGATCCGCTTTCGTTGAAGCTGGCTGCAGTTATCCCGCAGCGTTTGGGCCGCGTGTTGGGAATGTATGGGGAGTGGCTGCGCAGCATTCAACCGCAGGGCGAGGGTGCGCAGCTGGCGTCGATGATTCGGCGGATTTTGTTGCAGGTCGGGGTCAATCTGGCGCTGGTGATGGCAATCTTCTTCTCGGGCAGTTTTTTTGCCGAGCGGATTTCCAGCTATCTGCATGCCTGGATCAATGATCCGAGCTGGCAGAAGGCGTTGATCTGGGGCGCGGCGTTGTTGCTGTCGCTGCCATTCCTGATTGCCGCTTATCGCAAGCTGAAGGCGCTCTCGATGTTGCTGGCGGAGATGGGCGTGAAGCCGGAGATGGCCGGCCGCCACACGCAGCGAGTGCGTCGGGTGATCGCCGAAGTGATCCCGATTCTCTCGCTGCTGGTGATTTTCCTGCTGCTGGCAGCCTTGTCGGCCAGTATCTTGCCGACCAACAAGTTGCTGGTGCTGATTGCCGTCGTGACCGCCACAGTGGCGGCCTTGCTCTGGCGCTGGTTCATCCGCGTGCACACGCGGATGCAGGTTGCCCTGCTGGAAACCCTGGATAACCACAAGGATTCGCCCGGGCATTGACCCCGCGGAGCGTCAGGCGGATCAGCTTTCCAGCCAGACGTCCCGCGCCCAGTGCCACACCGATTCCCAGGTTTCTTCGGCCAACAGCTCTTCTTCGGCCAGCCACAGCACCACGGTGCCGTCCTCTTCGACCAGGTAGTAGTTGTCACCGTCCTGGCAGATCGGAATCATGCTGCGATCAACACCGGCATCCCAGGCGTTGGCGGCAACGTCCGGCAGGTAGGTGTGCGATTGCGGGTCGGTGACAGTCACCGGCTCCAGGCTGCCGTACACGACGTCGCTGACGGTCAGCAGGAATTCTCTGAAGACGAACGGGATATCGATGAACAGTTGTTCTTCGATTTCCACCAGCAGGTCTTCGTCAGGCAGCTCCAAGGGCACCGGTACCGGTTCGTTGGCTTCTCGCAGTTGTTCGATGATTTCTTCCACGTCCGGGATCCTCTTGCTCAATGGCGCGGTTTGGTTGGGGCGGTTTATACAGTAGCTCGCTATAGATGCAACTGCGAAATAGAAAACCCCGGACAAGTCCGGGGTTTTTATTACAGCATGCGAAACGAGGGCGGTATTAGCCGTTCTGACGGATACCGGCCACCAGCCAAGGCTGGTTTTCGCCTTGCGGACGTTCCATGTTCCAGCTTTCGCTGAACACTTCGCCCTGATCGAAACGCGAATTTTTCGACACGCCTGTGAAGGTCAGGGTGGCGATGGTCTTGTCGGCCCGATCATCCACGCCGTCCAGCTGAACGTGGAGGTTGTCGATGTAGGTGGACTGGAAGCCGTCACCCAGATCGGCACGCTCACGCTTGAGGAACTCCAGCATTTGCGGGGTCACGAACTCGGCGATCTTGTCCATTTCGTTGGCGTCCCAGTGCTGTTGCAGGGACTGGAAGTGGTTGCGTGCGGCTTCAACGAAGCGCTCTTCGTTGAACCAGGCCGGAGCGTTGATCACCGGACGAGCGGCAGCTGGAGCCGCCGAGCCGCCGAAGATCGAACCCATGGCCGGCTTCTGTTCGTACACTTCACGCTGCATTGGCGCGCCTGCCGGGGCCATATGCTCTTGTTGCTTGCGGCGACGAGCGGCGATGAAGCGGAAGATCACGAATGCAATGACCGCCATGATCAGGATGTCGAAGAACTGCATGCCCTGGAAGCCGCCGCCCATGAACATGGAGGCCAGCAGGCCACCGGCGGCGATACCGGCCAGAGGGCCGAGCCAGCGCGAAGCACCGCCGGTTTTGGCGGCAGCGCCTGCGGCACCTGCAGCACCGGCGGTCGCGGCAGCAGAACCCATGCCAGGCGAGGACGGCGCCATTTGGCTGGTCTGGTGGGTAGGCGCAGCGCCTACGCTTTTGCCGCCACCGAAGCGCTTGGCGTTGGCGTCGAGGCTCATCGTCAGGCCGATGCACAGCGCCAGGGCGATGCTAAGAAAACGTTTCATAAAGGGAATTCCCATTTGTGGATGGCACGCGCGCCATGTTGCACAGGTGAAGTGACACTGGCTAGCGGCAGAGTGTTTCGGGCTTTTGCCTGACAGGCTGCGTTCAGCTCCGTCGGCACAAGTAGGCGCATGTATCTTTGTCTGTAGGACAAGTGGATTGGTTGAGCGGGAACGTTGCTTAACGTCGCAATGCCAACATCACCACGCCTGCCGTGATCAGACCGATTCCACCCCATTGGCGCAGGTCGAGCCGCTCACCCAGCAACACTGCGCCCAGTACGGCCACCAGCACCACACTGAGTTTGTCGACGGGTGCTACCAGCGAGGCTGGCCCGAGTTTCAGCGCACGGAAGTAGCAAATCCACGAGGCACCGGTTGCCAGGCCGGACAGCAGCAGGAACAGGTAGCTCTTGGCGGATATCGATCCCAATGACTGATATTGGCCCGTTGCGTACAAAATCAAGGCCAGGCTGACCAGTACCACGATCGTGCGCAGCAGCGTGGCGAAGTCGGAATTGACGTTTTCGATGCCGACCTTGGCGAAAATCGCCGTCAGCGCTGCGAATGCTGCGGACAACAGGGCCCAGAATGTCCAGGAAGAAAAGAAGCCCGAGCCCATGTGTATTACGCCTTCTATCAGATCGACCTGTGGGAGCCTGCAGTTGAATGCAGCGCAAGACCCTGTGGGAGCGAGCCTGCTCGCGATGGAGGCACTGCGGAGCACCGCGTCATCGTTCATCGCGAGCAGGCTCGCTCCCACAGAAAGCTATCAGACAGATAGCCGTTAGATGGCCTCGAGCTTGGCGTAGCCGAGCATCAGCCACTTGCTGCCTTCGCTGAAGTTCACTTGCACCCGGGCCTGCGCGCCGGCGCCTTCGAAGTTGAGGATCACCCCTTCGCCGAAGACCGCGTGTTGCACTTGCTGACCGAGGCTGAACGCGGTTTCCGGGATTTCCGTACCGGCGAACATGCTGCTCGAACTTTGCTTCTGGCCGCCACCGAACGGACGGCTGACGCTGTTGGACAGTCGCACTTCCTGGATCAGGCCTTTAGGGACTTCGCGTACGAAGCGTGAAACCTTGTTGTAGGTTTCGCTGCCATACAGGCGTCGGGTTTCGGCGTAGGTCATCACCAGGTTTTGCATGGCCCGGGTAATGCCGACGTAGGCCAGACGGCGTTCCTCTTCAAGGCGGCCGGGCTCTTCCAGGCTCATCTTGTGCGGGAACAGGCCTTCTTCCATGCCCACCAGGAACACGTAAGGGAATTCCAGGCCTTTGGCGCTGTGCAAGGTCATCAGCTGAATGCTGTCTTCGTGTTCATCGGCTTGAGTATCGCCAGCCTCCAGCGAAGCGTGGCCGAGGAACGCGGCCAGCGGCGTCAGGTCTTCGTCTTCTTCGGCGCTTTCAAAGTTGCGCGCCGCGCTGACCAGTTCCTCAAGGTTTTCTACCCGCGCCTGACCTTTCTCGCCTTTTTCCGCTTGGTGATAAGCGATCAGGCCGGACTGCTCGATGACGGTCTGAGTCATCAGGTGCAGCGGCATTTCGGCGGTGGTGGTCGCCAGGTGCTCGATCAACTCGATGAACGCACCCAGGGCGCCGGCTGCGCGGCCGGTGAGGCCTTTATTGGCCACCAGTTGACGCATGGCTTCCCACATCGACACATCGCTGTGACGAGCGTGATCGCGGATCGCTTCGACGGTTTTTTCACCGATGCCACGGGCCGGAACGTTGATCACCCGTTCCAGCGCCGCATCGTTGCCGCGACCTTCGAGCAACCGCAGGTAAGCCATGGCGTTCTTGATTTCAGCCCGCTCGAAGAAGCGCTGGCCGCCATAGATGCGGTACGGAATGCGTTCGCGCAGTAGCGCTTCTTCCAAAACCCGCGATTGGGCGTTGGAGCGGTACAAAATCGCGATATCGCTACGTGCCATGCCGGTTTTCAGCGCGCTTTCGATGGTTTCCACCACGTAGCGTGCTTCGTCATGTTCGTTGAACGCGGCGTACAGGTTGATCGCTTCGCCTTCGCCGCCGTCGGTCCACAGCTCTTTGCCCAGGCGCCCGGTGTTGTTGGCGATCAAGGCGTTGGCAGCCTTGAGGATCCCGGCGGTGGAGCGGTAGTTCTGTTCCAGTCGAATGACTTCCGCGTCCGGGAAGTCGGCCGAATACTGGTGAATGTTCTCGATTTTCGCGCCGCGCCAGCCGTAGATCGACTGATCGTCGTCGCCAACCACCATCAGGCTGTCGCCGCCCTTGGCCAGCAGACGCAACCAGGCGTACTGCACGGCGTTGGTGTCCTGGAATTCGTCCACCAGCACATGACGGAAGCGCTTCTGATAATGCGCCAGCAGGCCCGGATGATCGCGCCACAGGTCGAGGGCGCGTAGCAGCAGTTCGGAGAAGTCGATGACGCCCGCGCGCAGGCACGCGGCCTCATAGGCTTCATAGATGCTGCGCATGGTGGCCAGGAACAGATCGCCGCTGGCTTGAATATGTTGCGGGCGCAGGCCTTCGTCTTTCTGCCCGTTGATGAACCATTGGGCCTGGCGGGCCGGCCAGCGTTGTTCGTCGAGGCCCAGCTCACGGATCACCCGCTTGACCAGCCTCTGCTGATCGTCGCTGTCGAGGATCTGGAAGGTCTGGCTCAAGCCGGCTTCCTGCCAGTGCGCCCGCAGCAAGCGGTGCGCCAGGCCGTGGAAGGTGCCGACCCACATGCCGGCCGGGTTGATACCCATCAGCTGCTCGATGCGATGGCGCATCTCGGCAGCGGCCTTGTTGGTGAATGTCACCGACAGGATCGAGTGTGGCGAGGCGTTCTCGACCTGGATCAACCAGGCGATACGGTGCACCAGCACACGGGTTTTACCGGAACCAGCACCGGCCAGGACCAACTGACGACCCACGGAGGCAGCTACGGCCTGACGTTGGGCATCGTTGAGGGAGTTCAGCAGAAGGGAGAGATCATCGCGCATCAGGGCATTCTAGGGCGCCGCGCCACACCGGGCAAACCGAGCTTTGCATTAACCGATGAAAGAAGCGCAGGGGACGACCGGTCAGTCATTCGTCGCAAGCCCTGATGGGCCGCACTTCTGTGGTTTTGAACGCTGGCAACGGGCCATCTGTTTTGTCGGTTTTCTGATCTGGAGCAGTTTGGTCCGGGCCATTGCTTGTGTATGCTCCGTCGACGTTTCGGGCTCGTCACGCTCACCCTTATAAGAACAAGAATATTGCCTATGACCCTCAGCACCAGCCTGTCGGGCCCTTCTGTGGAGCCGCGGGTTATCTGCAAACAGTACGCCATGGAGATGGCGGTCGAGCGCACGCGTCTGCTGTATCAGGGCTCGTTGCTGCCCACGCTGTTCATGTTGATCAATGGTCTGGTCTGCGCCGGGTTGCTCTGGAACCCGCAGCGCTACTTCCTGGTGAGCATCTGGCTGATCTGGTTACTGTCGCTGGTGGCGCTGCGGGTGATTCAGGTCGCAGCCTTCGACTCGGCGATGCCCAGTCGTCAGGCGCAGCCAGTCTGGCGTCGAATGTTTCTGCTGGGTTCGGCCATGACCGGCCTGACCCTGGCCGGTGCCGGTATTGCCCTGGTGCCCACCGACAGCTTCCTGCAACAAGCCTGGGTATTCGGCCTGATCGGCGCGGCAACCCTCTCGGCCAGTGTCGCCTATGCGGTGAGCCTGCCGGCTTTCCTGTCGTTCACCTTGCCGTGTCTGTTACCGGCGATCGGTTATTTGTTCTGGGGCGGCGATGAACAGCAGCAAGGCTGGGGTTGGCTCGGGCTGATTCTGCTGGGCTCTCTGAGTGTGGTCGCGTGGCAGGTCAACCGGCTGATCCAGCACGGCTTGATGCGGCGTTTCCAGAATCAGGCACTGATCGAGCACTTGCAGCAGGCGCAAACTCGCAGCGAGCAGCTCAATCAGGAGTTGGCGCGGGAAATCGAACAGCGTCGCCACGCCGAAGAGGAGCTGCGTGAAGCCCAGGTCGGCCTCGAAAGCCGTGTCGCCCAGCGTAGCCGCGAACTGGACGCCGCCAATCAGGCCCTGAGCAAGAGCGAAGCGCGGCTGGCGCTGGCGTTGAAGGCCAGTGAGCTGGGGCTCTGGGACTGGAACCTGCAAACCGATGAGGTGCATCACACCCAACTCAAGGAATTGTTCGGCCTTGAGCCGGAATTCGTCACGGCGATGCTCAGTCACTTGAAGCCGCGCCTGCACCCGCAGGACTTGCCGCCGCTGCGGCGGGCGCTGGTCGAGCATTTGAAGGGCCGCACCGAGGATTATCAGATCGAATACCGCGTGCGCCACGGCGATGGCCACTGGGTCTGGATCGAAGACCGCGGCCGGGCAGTGGAACGGGGTGCCAACGGACGGGTGATCCGGATGGTCGGCACCCGGCGTGACATCAGCGTCAGTAAAGGGCTTGAAGAGCAGCGACAATTGGCGGCGACAGTGTTTGAAGCCGCCAGCGAAGGCATTGTGATTTTCGACCCGGATTACGCCCTGATCGCGGTCAATCAGGCGTTCAGTCGGGTCACCGGGTATCAGATTGAAGATTTGCTGGGGCGCAATGTGGTCGAACTGCCGTGCAGTCGTGACGCGCGGCGGCATTACTCGGTGATCCATCAGGCGCTGGAGCAACAGGGCAGTTGGCAGGGCGAGTTGGTGGAGGCGCGCAAAAACGGTGAGCTCTATCCGCAATGGTTGCAACTGAATGTGGTGCGCGACTCTCGGGGAAATGTCAGTCATATCGTAGGCTTTTTCGCCGATCTGTCAGCCCGGCGCGAATCCGAAGAGCGCATGCGCTACCTGACCCACTACGACGAACTGACCGGGCTGGCCAACCGCTCATTGTTCCGCGAGCGCCTGCATGAGGCCCATCAACGGGTGCGGCAGGGCGGTCGGAGTCTGGCGCTGCTGCACATCAACCTGGACCGTTTCAAACTGCTCAACGACAGCCTCGGCCATGAAGTCGCCGATCAGATGCTGCAGAAAATGGCTCGGCGTCTGGTCAATGCGCTGCCGGAGGCGGACACCATTGCGCGTTTGTCGGGTGACGAGTTCGCGGTCCTGTTCGATGCTTATGGCAACCTGTCGAGCCTGGCGCGGGTCGCCACTCGATTGTCGACCAAGCTGCGCTTGCCGCTGACTGTTGAAGGCCATGAGTTGGTGGTCAGTGCGTCGATGGGCATCAGCATGTTGCCGGATAACGCGCGGGAAATTTCCGCGCTGGTCAGCCAGTCAAACATGGCCATGCAACATGCCAAGCATCTGGGCGGGAACAACTTCCAGTTCTACACCGATAGCCTGCAAGCCAGCACCCTTGAGCGCTTGCAGCTGGAGAACCAGCTGCGCAAGGCCATCGAAGAAAAGCAGTTGAAGGTGTTTTACCAGCCGAAACTCTGCCTCGCGACTGGCCGCTTGAACGCCGCTGAAGCGCTGGTGCGCTGGGATCATCCGACGTTGGGGCGGGTGCCGCCGGGGGATTTTATCGGGCTGGCAGAGGAAGTCGGGTTGATCGGCGCCATTGGCGAATTCGTGCTGCGCCAGGCCTGCTGGCAAGCGTGCGAGTGGCAGCGTCAGGGGCTGGAGCCGATTCGGGTTTCGGTCAATCTGTCGGTCCACCAGTTGCGTCAAGGCAAACTGGTCAGCCTGGTGCGCCAGGTGCTTGAAGAAACCGGCCTGGCGCCGCACTACCTCGAACTGGAGCTGACGGAAAGCCAATTGCTGGACAGCGTCGAACACATCATCGCGACCTTCCAGCAGTTGCGTGATCTTGGTGTGAAACTGGCGATCGACGACTTTGGCACGGGGTATTCGTCGCTGAGCTACCTCAAGCGCATTCCTGTGGACTACGTGAAGATCGATCAGGCGTTTATCCGTGGGTTGGGCGAGGGTGGGGAAGATGCTGCGATCACCCGGGCAATCATTGCCATGGCGCATGGACTTTCGCTGAAAGTGGTGGCAGAAGGCGTGGAAACTGCACAGCAGTTGGCATTCCTTGAGGCCGAATCGTGTGATGAGGTGCAGGGCTACCTGATCAGCCGGCCGCTGGAGGCGCTTGCTGTAGCTGAGCTACTGCGTGCCGATAACCCTTTTGTGTAGCAATTGCCGAAGGCTGTGTCCGAGCGCGAAGCGGTCGCAGTGACTTCGAACGCAAGCTCAGGTTTTACGGCTGCTGAGCAACCCAACGCACGTTGCCCTGGCTGCTACATGGGGTGTGCCCGGCCAAAACAGGGGTATCGTGTTACGGATTGAACAGGCAAAAAGCGGATTCTTGTAGTATAACTACAAAATTGCTACATCCCCGGCGTCAGCCGATAACAATGAGTCCTGCCCTTTGAACCTGTTGCAACATATCGCCCAGTCTCGCCACCTGTTACGCAAATCGGAGCTCAAGGTTGCCGATCACGTGCTGCTTGACCCTGCGGCTGTGATGCACAGTTCCATGGCCGATCTTGCCCACAGCGTCGGCATCAGCGAGCCGACCATCGTGCGCTTCTGTCGGGCCATCGGTTGTTCGGGTTTCCAGGACTTGAAGCTGAAACTGGCGCAAAGCCTGGCAGCAGGGGCGAGTTTCGGGCAGTTCGCGATTCACGAAGACGATTCGGTCGCCGATTACAGCCTGAAAATTTTCGACACCACCCTGCACACCCTGATGGAGGTTCGCGAGAAGCTCGATCCGTTGGAGTTGCAGAGGGCTGTGACGCTCATGTCCCAGGCTCAGCGCGTCGAGTTCTATGGTTTTGGAGCGTCCGGCGCCGTTGCGGCGGATGCCCAGCATAAATTCTTCCGGCTGCTGCTGACGGCTGCGGCCTATTCCGACCCGCACATGCAGGCGATGTCGGCGGTCACGCTGAAGCCGACGGACGTAGCGATCTGCATTTCCCAGTCCGGCCGTTCCAAGGACCTGTTGATCACCGCCAACCTGGTGCGTGAAAGCGGTGCTTCGCTGATCACGTTGTGCCCAAGCCAGACCCCGTTGGCCGAGCTGTCGACCGTTAACCTGGCAATCGATGTGCACGAAGACACCGAAATCTATACGCCGCTGACCTCGCGTATCGCACACCTGGTAGTGATCGACGTGCTGGCCATGGGCGTGGCCATGGCGCGTGGGCCGAGCCTGGTCAACCACCTCAAGAGCGTCAAGCGCAGCCTTCGCAGCTTGCGTCTGTCGCCCAAGTCGGTCAAAGCACTGGACGACTGATCCGGGATTGCTGGTCGGTCGTTCCGACCTTAATCGCGAGCAGGCTCGCTCCCACAATTGATTGTCGGTGTTGCACAAATCGTGTGCGCACCACAGAACCTGTGGGAGCGAGCCTGCTCGCGATGGCGTCCTCGAAGTTGGCAACTTTCACATCCCTGTCATCCCCGCGCCGCCAAACCGTCATCCCCCACGCCTATCTTGAAACTCCCGTACTCGCCTTGGGAGACTCGAAATGGCCCAGCACTACGAAGAACGCACCAGCGCAGTCAAAACCCGCCGTCAGCAAGAAGACCAGCGTCGCATGGCGTTTCGCCGCGCGATTGAAGATCGTTGCGAGCACCGCCAGCTTCTGGCCGAGATCGGTGAATACCCGGATCTGGAACTCAATTACTGGCAGGCAAAACCGGCAGTTTCGCGTCGAAACGCTCAACCAGCGCGCTGATCTGCACCCGTTCACTGCGGATAAACCCCAGGAACGCATGCGCTACCGGTGACAGGCGTTTGGCTTTGGCCTGCACCAGGCACCAGCTGCGGTACAACGGCAGCTCTTCGACCGGCAGCTCTTTGAGCCCGCCGGTCGCCAACTCCAGGTTCAGGGCGTGGCGCGTCAACAAGGCTACGCCCAGACCCGCCACCACGCATTCGCGCTGGGCTTCGGCCGACGAGACTTCCTGGGTCTGGTTGAAGTGCACGCGCTTTTCTTTGAAATACTCCTCGCACGCCAGCCGTGTCCCGGAACCGGGCTCGCGCAGCAGCAATGTGTAGGGCTCAAGATCCTGCAAGCGCAAGGGACCCATGTGGCACAGCGGATGATCCGGTGGCGCCACGGCAACGATCGGGTTGTTGAGGAAGGGCAAAAACTCCAGGCCCATGTCCTGCGGCACCATGGACATGATCACCAGGTCGTCGCGGTTGTCGGACAGCCGTCGGATGACCTGTCCCCGATTGACCACCGTCAGTTGCAGGTTCACTTCCGGGTGCTGGCGCTTGAAGGCGGCAAACAAGTGCGGTACGAAGTACTTGGCGCTGGATTCCACAGCCAGTTTCAGCTGACCTTGCAATGAACCTTGCATGTCCGAGAGCTGCATATCGAGGTTTTCCAGACGCCCGAAAATGTCCCGGCTGGCGCGCTGTAACGCTTCAGCTGCTTCGGTCATGTAGAGCTTTTTGCCGACGTAATCGAACAAAGGCTGACCAATCAGCTCTTCAAGCTGACGAATCTGTAGGCTGACGGCCGGTTGTGTGAGCGACATTTCGTCGGCTGCGCGGCTGTAGGAACGCAAATCGCAGACTTCATTGAAGATCTGAAGCTGGCGTAATGTCATACGCATCAGGGACTTACGCATTATCTAGAGGCTCTGGTCGCAGTCGGGTCTCTCAACTATAAGCCTTTGCTTATGCCTAACCCAATAATTATTGATTTTTGTTAATCCCTTGAGCGGGCTAGTGTGACTGTGCGACTGGCTTGAAACATTTAGTCACGCGCCGACCCAGTCCAAGGTCGTGGGTAGCAACCGGCTCAAGGGAACCTCCAAGTGATAAAAAAGATCCTGATTGCCAACCGTGGTGAGATTGCCGTACGAATCGTACGTGCCTGCGCTGAGATGGGCATTCGTTCGGTCGCGATCTATTCCGACGCCGATCGCCATGCGTTGCATGTCAAACGCGCCGATGAAGCCCACAGCATTGGTGCCGAGCCACTGGCCGGTTACCTGAACCCGCGCAAGCTGGTGAACCTCGCGGTGGAAACCGGTTGCGACGCGTTGCACCCAGGTTATGGCTTTCTTTCGGAAAACGCCGAGCTGGCGGATATCTGCGCCGAGCGCGGTATCAAATTCATTGGCCCGTCGGCAGAAGTCATTCGCCGCATGGGCGACAAGACCGAAGCTCGTCGCAGCATGATCAAGGCTGGCGTGCCGGTCACGCCGGGCACTGAAGGCAACGTCGCCGACATCGCCGAAGCCCTGGCCGAAGGCGATCGCATCGGTTATCCGGTGATGCTCAAGGCCACCTCCGGTGGTGGCGGCCGCGGGATTCGTCGCTGCAACAGCCGCGATGAACTCGAACAAGCTTTCCCGCGGGTGATTTCCGAAGCGACCAAGGCCTTTGGTTCGGCGGAAGTCTTCCTCGAAAAATGCATCGTCAATCCCAAGCACATCGAAGCGCAGATCCTCGGCGACAGCTTCGGCAATGTGGTGCACCTGTTCGAGCGTGATTGCTCGATCCAGCGTCGTAACCAGAAGCTGATCGAGATCGCCCCGAGCCCGCAACTGACGCCAGAACAGCGCGCCTACATCGGCGACTTGTCGGTGCGTGCGGCCAAGGCCGTGGGTTATGAGAACGCCGGCACCGTGGAGTTCCTGCTCGCCGAAGGCGAGGTGTACTTCATGGAGATGAACACCCGGGTGCAGGTGGAACACACCATCACCGAAGAAATCACCGGTATCGACATCGTCCGTGAGCAGATCCGCATTGCCTCTGGCCTGCCGCTGTCGGTGAAGCAGGAAGACATCCAGCACCGCGGTTTCGCGCTGCAGTTCCGGATCAACGCCGAAGACCCGAAAAACAATTTCCTGCCGAGCTTCGGCAAGATCACCCGTTACTACGCACCCGGCGGTCCCGGCGTACGTACCGACACGGCGATCTATACCGGTTACACCATTCCACCGTTCTACGATTCCATGTGCCTGAAACTGGTGGTCTGGGCGTTGACCTGGGAAGAGGCGATGGACCGTGGCTTGCGCGCCCTCGACGACATGCGTCTGCAAGGGGTCAAGACCACCGCCGCCTATTACCAGGAAATCCTGCGTAACCCGGAATTCCGTAGCGGTCAGTTCAACACCAGCTTCGTTGAAAGCCACCCTGAGCTGACCAACTACTCGATCAAGCGCAAACCCGAAGAGCTGGCCCTGGCCATCGCCGCCGCCATCGCCGCCCACGCAGGCCTGTGAGGAGTATTCCAATGACTAAGAAAATCCACGTAACCGACACAATCCTGCGCGACGCCCACCAATCGCTGCTCGCGACCCGCATGCGCACCGACGACATGCTGCCGATCTGCGACAAGCTCGACAAAGTTGGCTACTGGTCGCTGGAAGTCTGGGGCGGCGCGACCTTCGATGCCTGCGTACGCTTTCTGAAAGAAGATCCGTGGGAGCGTCTGCGCAAACTGCGTGCGGCGCTGCCTAACACTCGTCTGCAAATGCTTCTGCGTGGCCAGAACCTGTTGGGTTATCGCCACTACAGCGACGACGTGGTCAAAGCCTTCGTCGCCAAGGCGGCGGTGAATGGCATCGACGTCTTCCGTATCTTCGATGCGATGAACGACGTGCGTAACCTGCGGGTGGCCATCGAAGCGGTGAAAGCGGCCGGCAAACACGCCCAGGGCACCATCGCCTACACCACCAGCCCGGTGCACACCATCGAGGCGTTCGTGGAGCAAGCCAGGCAAATGGAAGCCATGGGTTGCGACTCCGTGGCGATCAAGGACATGGCCGGCCTGCTGACCCCGTACGCCACTGGCGAACTGGTCAAGGCACTGAAAAGCGAGCAGTCGCTGCCCGTGTTCATCCACTCTCACGATACCGCTGGCCTGGCCGCGATGTGCCAACTCAAGGGCATCGAAAATGGTGCCGACAATATCGACACCGCGATCTCCAGCTTCGCCTGGGGCACCAGTCACCCGGGCACCGAGTCGATGGTCGCCGCCCTTAAAGGCAGCGAGTTCGACACCGGCCTGAGTCTGGAGCTGCTGCAGGAAATCGGGTTGTACTTCTACGCCGTGCGCAAGAAGTACCACCAGTTCGAAAGCGAATTCACCGCCGTCGACACCCGCGTGCAAGTCAACCAGGTGCCGGGCGGGATGATTTCCAACCTGGCCAACCAGTTGAAAGAGCAGGGCGCTCTGAACCGCATGAGCGAAGTATTGGCCGAAATCCCGCGGGTTCGCGAAGACCTCGGCTTCCCACCGCTGGTGACCCCGACGTCGCAGATCGTCGGTACTCAGGCGTTCTTCAACGTGTTGGCCGGTGAGCGCTACAAGACCATCACCAACGAAGTGAAGCTCTACCTGCAAGGCGGTTACGGCAAAGCGCCGGGTGTTGTTAACGAGCAGCTGCGCCGTCAGGCGATCGGCAGCGAAGAAGTCATCGATGTCCGTCCGGCGGATTTGATCAAGCCGGAAATGACCAAGCTGCGCGGCGAAATCGGTGCGTTGGCCAAGTCTGAAGAAGACGTGCTGACCTATGCGATGTTCCCGGACATCGGCCGCAAGTTCCTCGAGGAACGCGAAGCCGGCACCCTGACCCCGGAAGTGCTGTTGCCGATTCCGGAAGCCGGTGGCGTGACCTCGGCGGGCGGCGAAGGCGTGCCGACCGAGTTCGTCATCGATGTGCACGGTGAAACCTACCGCGTCGACATCACCGGTGTGGGCGTCAAGTCCGAAGGCAAGCGTCACTTCTACCTGTCCATCGACGGCATGCCGGAAGAAGTGGTGTTCGAGCCACTCAACGAATTCGTCAGCGGCGGCAGCAGCAAGCGCAAGCAAGCCAGCGCACCGGGCCACGTCAGCACCACCATGCCGGGCAACATCGTCGATGTGCTGGTCAAGGAAGGCGACACCGTGAAAGCCGGCCAGGCGGTGCTGATCACCGAAGCGATGAAGATGGAAACCGAAGTGCAAGCGGCCATCGCCGGCAAAGTGACTGCCATCCACGTAGCCAAGGGCGACCGGGTTAATCCTGGCGAAATCCTGATCGAGATCGAAGGCTGATTTAACAGCCTCGACTGCAACGCTTTACCTCGGGGGGGCATGTGCCCCCCTTTTTTTTCGCCCCGGATTTGTGGATGTTAGAAGTTCATCCGCCACTGACCCATCACGCCGTTTTCGTGGCTGTTGCTGCTCATCTCACCGTTGTAGGCAATGCTTAGAGAGTGTTGCTTCGAGACCCGCAGATCCAACCCCGCTTCCAGTGTCAGGCTGTTGCGATCCAGTGGAATGCTTTCGACGTAGAACGACTCGCTACCCGCCAAAAAAGTCTGAAGTACATAGCTGCTGACATTGCCGTAGGTGTGCTTCCAGCCAGCGCTCATACGCGGGGTCAGGCGCATGCCGTTTTCCAGGTCGCTGCGGTGTGCCAGGCGCAGGCCAAAGATACTGTTGAAGTTGCGTTGGGTTTGTTTGTCGACTTTCAGCGCAGCATCCCCACCTTTTTCCCGGTAGCTGTCGCGTTGATAACGCTCGTATCCGAGGCTTGCGAAAGGCTCGACCTGCAGGGTGCTACTGCTCAGGTTGTAACCGACTTCGGCGAAAACCTGCTGGCTGCTGGCGTCATAGCTGCCTTTGAGCTGGTCGCGGTAACGACCGAAGGCAATATTGCGTTTGGTGGTTCCGTCATGACTGCTGTAAGTCGCCCCCAGTCGTAATGCCAGCGGGCCGCTTTGACGCAGCGCATAGGCCCCGAGGTGCCAGCTGTCAAGATCGCCGTCCAGCAGCACCCCGTCCAGGCGAGTCTGTGACTTGCCACCGAGCAAGCCCGCGCGCCATTCATTGTCGAGCGACCAGTCGGCCCCCACCACAACGCCGTGAGTGCGTTGCCGAAGGGCGCTGTCGTCCTGTTTGTCATTGAGGGTTGCGGAGTTGCCCAGCGCCTGGACCCAGACCTTGCCATTGGTATCGTGAACGGTTGCGGAGTGATCGTGCGGGCTCGCGTCGTTGCTCAGCTCGCGCAGGGTTGAAAGCATGCTCGCGCTGACCGGCCGGACACTGCTCAAGGTGGCATTGGCGAGGTTGGCGTTGCTCCAACCGGCCAGTTGCTCCAGCGCTATGGCGGCCGTTGCGGTGTTGCTGGTGAGCAGGGCATTGATGGCGGCATTGTTCGCAACCGTCTTCGGCGTTTGTGTTGTGCCGGGTTTATCGGAGTCGAGGCTGTTGGCCACCTGGCGGGCATTGGTCATCACTTCCGCCGGGAGTTCAGGTGTCAGTGCAGCGCTCAATCCTTCACTTGCCGAGGGTTCTTTGGGGGCAATCATGTCCTCGACGAGCAGCGGATCAGGAACAGGAGCGGCTTGTCTGTTATCGGGGGTGATCAACGCCACTGCTGTGGTGACGGGGACGTCGGGTAAGTGCTGTCCGACAGAGTCCTGAGGGGCGGGTTTGGGTTTCGCAGGTTTTCGGGCTTTGACCGGACGAGGCTTGGTCTCGGTGACTGAGGGCTCTGTTTGCTGAGCATGGGACATTACGCTGCAGCCGAAGACGAGGGCGATTGCCAGAGCGAGATGGTGTGGACGATGAGTGTGCAAAATGGGCATTGAATGCGACCTCTTCCTTGGGGAGGTCGAACTCTAAAAGGACGGGCACATGCCCCGATGCCGGGGATTTCCGGCTCTTGTGCAAGGCGCTGGAGCTTCGGTTGTAGCAATGGGCACGTCCAGCAGGCCATATGATCATTGGCCTCCATGCACTGACGTTTTGCCTTACGCCGTTATCGGATGTGTCGATTGGCGAAGGCTCGGAAACGCGTCTGCCACTGTCCAATCAGGCCATGCTTCTAGCATGCAGAGGCTTTTTCCAGATTGATGTGTGGGCTTCAATCGCGCGAAAACGCAATTTAATGCATCTAGTTGTCTGGAATTATCTTTTGTATGCATTTAAATGCATATTTTTGCCGTATGCGGACTTAATTTATGCACTATATTGCAATCACCTCATGTTTTAAGCCTTTGCAAATGTATTAAATTGCAGGAGCAAGCAATGCTGACGCTAACACTACAAATTCATACGGCTGGGGAATGGCAGGATGCCATGGTCCTGAGTTTTGATGACCCGGAGCAAGGCTTCGCCAGTCGGTGCAATTTTGGCTACGAATTGGGTTATCTGGTCGACAATATCAACGATATACCAAGTCCTTTCGCTGGGGCTGTGAGCGCCAATGTCCCGATAGCCTGGGAGGGGCAGCGAACCTCAACTGCTCCGGCGTTCTTGCACGACATTGCGCCAGCAGGGGCAGCCAAACGGTTCCTCATGACGCACATTGGTCGCGACAAGCCGGAGGGCATTAGCGCCGACCTGTTTTTACTGGCACGCAGTACACCGGCCCCCATTGGCAATATGCGGATCAAGGAGTCGCTTGAAACACTGAGCAGCCGACCGGCAGTGGGCTTTCAGCGTGACGACGTGATCTCGCGCGACAATCGCTTTCTGGAATATGCCTACGAACAAGGTGCAGCCATTGGTGGTGCGACGGGGGCAGGTGGTGAAGCGCCCAAGCTGTTGCTGACAGAAAACCGTGAAGGCCTGCTGTATCCGGATGCAGTGCTGGATGACACCGAAGTGGCGCAGCACTGGTTTGTGAAGTTCGCTCGTAACCAAGGCACACAAACCGACAAAGACATCCTCAGAAGCGAGTTCCATTACTACAAGGCGCTGCAGATGCTTGGCATCGACACCGTGGCCACAGCAGGGCTGGCTTTGGAAGAGGCGACAAAACCCAGTTTGTGGATGCAGCGTTTTGACCGTCGTATAAGTGAGCAGGGCGTCGAGCGACTGGCGGTTGAGTCGATTTACTCGCTGGCCGGAGTGACTACCCCGGGAAGTCCCATGGATCACTTGGAGGTGATCCGGCTCCTTGCCGACCTTTGGCGGTCGACTGGACAAGCGACGCACATTGAGGATCTGGTCGTGGACTACCTGCGTCGTGACCTGCTCAACAAAATACTCGGCAACTCAGATAACCATGGACGTAACACCGCGATCATCCGCCATGCCAATTCGTTTGAACTAGCGCCGATCTACGACCTGGCACCGATGGTCATGGACGATGAAGGCATCACCCGGACCACAAAATGGCCACGGGATCTGGAGGTGGCGGGGGATGTCGATTGGCGTGGCGTCTGTATTGCGTTAACGGGGATTGTCGATTCGCAGGTGGTCTTCGAGCGGTTGCGCGAGCAAGCCAATCGCTTGCGGGCGCTGCCGGACATACTGACCGAAAGCGGTCTGCCTGAGGTGACGATGAATCATCCTCGCATTGCTTTGCGACATCTTGATCAGCGTTTAAGGGAGTGGGGGCTGCAATGAGCATGACAGTGGCAGAGCGAACACTGCTGATCGAAAGAATTCAGCAAGCGTTAGCCAATGACACATTGGCTATCGGCGAAGCGGTGCGCCAATTGCGAGTTGAGGTGACCGGTTTACACCAAAGCCAGTTCGCAAAGATGTGCAAAATATCCGTGCGTACGCTGGTGCACATCGAGCACGGAGAAGGGAACCAGACGCTCAAATCACTTAACGCCGTATTCCGCCCATTCGGGATGCAAATGGGCGTGGTGAAGATTCGGCGCACGATCAGCTGAACCCTTAGCTCCGCTGCTTGTACGCCTTCCCGTAATGTCGTTCCATCCGCGCCTGAATCAACTCCAGACCAATCGACAACAGCCAGTAAATGATCGCTGCCGTGCTCAGCATTTCGATGTAGCGGTAGCTGGAACGGCCATAGGACTGCGCCAGGAACATCACTTCCCAGACGCCCATCACCGAAATCAGTGATGAATCCTTGAGCATCGAGATGAATTGGTTGGTGGTGGGCGGAATGATGGTGCGCATGGCCTGTGGCAGGGTGACTCGCCAGAAGATCACCGACTCGCGCATCCCCAGCGCGAGGGAAGCTTCGCGCTGGCCGTGGGGTACGCCGACGATGCCGGCACGGAAGATTTCGCTCAGGTACGCACCGTAATTCAGCGATAACGCAATGACCCCGGCGGCAATGGCGCCGGGGACAATGCCCAACTGTGGCAGGCCGAGGTAGATCAACAGGATCTGAATCAGCAACGGTGTGCCACGAAAAAACGACGCGTAGAAACTGGCGATGCCGAACGCCACGGCACTCTTCGACAACCGTGCCAGGGCGGTGATGAAGCCCAGCAGCGACGAGGCGACGATCGAGCACAGGCACAAGAACAGTGTCAGCGCTGCGCCTTGCAAGAAGCCGTTGGGCGCCAGATGCAGGCCGATCAGGTTCGGCAGCTTGTCGAGAATGATCGAAAACTTCAGGTCGAAGCTCAGGAAGAAACTCGCGAACAGACCCAGCATCGTCGCCCAGGTCAGGTACAGGCGCGTACGAAAACCAAAGACACGTTTGAGCAATGACTCAGCCGCCGGTTGCGGCGGCTGAGGAGGTTTGGGGAAAGAAGTCATTTACTGATATCGGCGCCGATCCATTTTTGCGAGAGCTTGCTCAAGGTGCCGTCCTGTTTCAACTGGGCAAAGACTTCGCGCACTTTGCCATCCCACTGGGCGTCACCCTTTTCGATGGCCACGGAGTTGGGTTCCGAGTACAGCGGCTCGCCGGCAAGCTTGAAGCGTTTGTCTTCAGTCAGGCGCGGTTGTGCGGTTACAAGGTTGGTGAGGACCGCATCCAGTCGCACGCCGGCGCCCAGGCTCAGGTCCTGGAAGGCGACGTTGTCGGTGTCATACGGGGCGATCTGCACGTTCTCGAACGGGTACTGCAATCGGGTGTCTTCAGCGCCTTCGATCACCAGGTTCTTGTTCAGGTAGCTTTCGTAGCTGGACGCGCTGGTGAGGCCGACTTTTTTGCCGCTCAGGTCCTTGGCGCCATGGATGCGATCGTCTTTGGCATTGACCACGATCACGGCTGGCGACGCGTAGTATTCCACCGGGAAATCGAAGACTTCGGCGCGGGCCTTGCTCGGGGTCATGGAGCAGATGCAGATGTCATAGCGACCGCTCCAGCGCCCGGCAGCGATCACGTCCCAGGACGGCGTTTCGAGACGCAGTTTGACGCCAAGTTTGTCCGCCACGGCCTTGGCCACGTCGACGTCGAAACCGTCGAGCTGGTTCTGATCGTTGAGGAACGAGAACGGCGGATAGCTTTCCATCAGCACGCCCACCAACTCTTTCTTCTGCTCGATACGATCCAGCGTGGCACCGGCAAAGGCTTGGGAAGAGGCAGCGAGAATTGTCAGGCCCAGGGCCAATAGCGGTTGAAATTTCACGGGCAGTACCTGACTAAAAAAGGAGTTGTTATTAACCGAATGGTGCGTATTTAATAGTTATAAGAACGACTCTGATAGTGAGTTATTTTCATAAGCATATGAGTAAAAAGCATATGAGCGCAGGAAGCACGGTAATTCTGGATGGCGGTATGGGTCGTGAACTGCAACGCCGAGGCGCGCCGTTCAGGCAGCCCGAGTGGTCCGCGCTGGCGTTGAGCGAAGCACCGCAAGCGGTTGAGGCCGTCCATACGGCTTATATAGAAAACGGTGCAAACGTGATCACCAGCAACAGCTACGCGGTGGTGCCGTTTCATATCGGTGAAGAACGTTTTGCAGCTGAAGGTCAGGCGCTCGCCGCATTGGCGGGGGAGCTGGCACGGCGTGCAGCCGACGCGGCTAAACAGCCCGTGCGTGTGGCGGGTTCATTGCCGCCGCTGTTCGGCTCCTATCGCCCGGACCTTTTTGATGCTGCCCGGGTGACTGAGTTGCTGACGCCATTGGTCACGGGGCTGGCACCTCATGTCGACCTGTGGCTGGCTGAAACCCAGAGTTCGATTGTCGAGGCACGGGCTATTCATGCCGGTTTGCCAAAGGACGGTAAGCCGTTCTGGTTGTCGTTTACCCTGAAGGATGAAGACACGGACGAAGTACCGCGTTTGCGTTCAGGTGAACCCGTGGCCGATGCCGCTGCGGTGGCCGCAGAGCTGGGGGTCGAGACGCTGCTGTTCAACTGCAGCCAGCCGGAAGTAATCGGTGCGGCGATTGATGCTGCGCGGGAAACCTTCGAGCGTTTGGGTGTGAAAGTCCACATCGGCGCGTACGCCAACGCCTTCCCGCCGCAACCGAAAGAGGCCACGGCCAATGATGGTCTGGACCCGTTGCGCGAGGACCTCGATCCGCCTGGTTACCTGCATTGGGCGGCCGATTGGCAGAAGCGCGGCGCCAGCCATCTCGGTGGTTGCTGCGGGATTGGCCCGGAGCATATAGCGGTGTTGGCGCAGCATTTGGCCTAAAGATTATTCCCACGCAGAGCGTGGGAACAGTCATCAGGCGCGGCATTCAGCCAGGGTTTTCAACTGACCCGAATCCGTCTGGTTCTCATCCGACAGCCACTTCTCAAACCCCGCCCCAATCGCCGGCCACTCCGAGTCCAGGATCGAATACCACGCGGTGTCGCGGTTCTGGCCCTTGACCACCATGTGCTGGCGAAACACGCCTTCGAAGCTGAAACCCAGGCGTTCGGCGGCGTATTTGGAGCGGGCGTTGCCGTTGTTGCACTTCCACTCCAGGCGACGGTAGCCCAGGGCGAACGATTCCTTGGCCAGCAGGTACACCGCTTCGGTGCTTTTCGGTGAGCGCTGCATCGCTGCGCCAAAGGTGACGTGGCCGATTTCAATGCGGCCGTGGGCCGGGACGATCGACATCAGGCTGAGCATGCCCTGCACATCGCCGCTGGTGCGGTCGACGATGCAGAAGAAATACGGGTCGCTGTTGGCGGCGTGGTTGTTCAGCCAATCGTTGAACGCGCTGCGTTCCGGGAACGGGCCGTAAGGCAAGTAATCCCACAGCTTCGGGTCGGCGCCCGGGCCTTGCAGGGCTTTGAACAAGCCGTCGGCGTGGCGCGCCGGGTCGAGTTTTTCCAGGCGAATGAAGCGTCCTTCGATCAGTTGAACCGAGGGCGCTGGAGCGCCTTTCCAGTCAGCGAGTGAAGTCGACATATTGCTCTCCTTGAGCCTTAAAGGGCTTTGCGAAACTGGATGAAACCAGGGCGTTCGGCGATGCGCTCGTAGAGCTGGATCGCGGTGGCGTTGGTTTCGTGGGTCAGCCAATGAACCTTGCAGCAACCGTCCGCCTTGGCAGTGGCGTAGACGAATTCGATCAGCTTGCGTCCGACGCCGGTGCCACGGGTTTCGGGCGTCACCAGCAAGTCTTGCAGGTAGCAGGAGTTTTCGATGCTCCAGTTCGAGCGGTGATAGATGAAATGCACCATGCCCACCGCTTTGCCATCGGCCCAGGCGAGGGCGGCGTGAGTCGGCTCGCTCGGGTCGAGGAACCGTTGCCAGGTGCTGTGGCTGACAGCCTCCGGCAGCTCGGTGTCGTAGAAGTGCAGGTAGGCTTGCCACAACGGCAGCCAGGCTGCGTGGTCATCGGCGGTAACGCGGCGAATCTCGATTTGACTCATGATCATTCCTTGGGCATCAAATGGGCGAGGGCCTGGTCGTGCGGGCTGGCGCTGGCGATCAGCCCTTCGCGCACGCCGGCGATGTCTGCGGTACTGCGGTTCTGGTTGAGCTTGCGCTTGCCTTCCAGGCGCTGGATCGGCAAGGCAAAGCCAACGATGGCCTTGAGCATGCCATCAATGTAGTGGGGCGGTGCATCGTCGACTTTCCATGGCTTGGCACGGCCGCGCTCATGGAGATCAGTCAGGGCGCTGACCACATTGCGCAGGCGATGAGCATCGCTGAACACTTCGGCGTTGCCATAGGCGTGTACCGCCACATAGTTCCAGGTGGGCACGACTTTGCCATGGTCCGCTTTGCTGGGGTAGTACGACGGGCTGACGTAAGCATCGGCCCCGGCAAAAATCACCAGCGCCTCGGCCCCGGCTTCCAGCTCCTGCCACTGTGGATTGGCTCGGGCCAAGTGGCCGTAAAGAGTGCCATTCGGCCCTTGTTCCGGGCTGAACAACAGCGGTACATGGCTGGCCTGCAAACCCTGCTCGCCGTGAGTGACGAGGATGGCCAGGCGTGTGTCGAGGATCTGCTGATGCAGGGCGGGAAGGTCTTCGATGGCAAATGCGCTGGGGGTATACATGGATATTTTCCTTGGCGAATGCCTTTATCCTAGGCAGGCTATTGGTCTGTTGTAAGAGCCATTAACGGCCAATTTCGTAGGTCCATTAGCGAGGCTCCATTGCCATGAACAACCCGCTGCTGTCCCTGTCGTTCAACCCGGCGGGTATCGAACTCGATCGCCGTCAGGGCTTGAGTCGTCAGCTCTATCAGGCCTTGCGCCTGCGTGTGCTCGACGGTCGGCTGGTGAGTGGCACACGCTTGCCTGCCAGCCGCGATCTGGCTGCGGCGTTGTCGATTTCGCGCAATAGCGTGGTCCGTGCGTACGATCAGCTCTATGCCGAAGGTTTCATCGAGGGGCGGGTCGGTGATGGCACCTACGTGGCGCAATTGCCGCAAACCGCGTTGCCCGCGAGAAAATTATCCACAAAAGTATCCACAGGGTTATCAACAGGCTTACCCACAGGGTTATCCACAAAAATGCTGGATTTACCTGTGATTACATCCAGTAAAGTTATCCACAGCGGTGCTTTGGAGCGGATCGAGAAGCATCATTTGACCAGGCCCGCGGGTGGTCCGCCGAGGGCTTTTCGGGTCGGTGTACCGGCCTTTGACCTGTTCCCGTTCGAGGTCTGGGCCAAGCTGAATGCGGCTTTCTGGCGCAAGCCGGATTTACAGCAGCTGTGTTACGGCGCGCCCGAAGGTGACGAACGCTTGCGCGGATTGATCGCGGCCTATCTGCGCAGCGCGCGCGGCATGCAGTGCAGTGCTGAGCAAATTGTGATCACCAGTGGCGCACAGCAGGGGATTAGCCTTTGTGCACAGCTGCTGGTGGAGCCCGGCGATGGGGTGGCTGTGGAAAACCCCGGCTATCGCGCGGCTGGGCATGCCTTTGCCGTAGCAGGGGCGCATTTGCATGGGGTCTCGGTGGACAACGAAGGCATCAATTGTGCCGAACTGGCTGAGGTGAGCGACTGTCGATTGGCCTACGTCACGCCGTCTCATCAATATCCGACCGGGGTGATCATGAGCCTGGCGCGGCGTCTGGAATTGCTCGCCTGGGCTGAACGCACTGACGGCTGGATCATCGAGGACGACTACGACGGCGAGTATCGCTACAGCGGCGCCCCTCTGGCGCCCTTGGCGGCGTTGGATCGACAGGGCCGGGTGCTTTACGTCGGCACCTTCGGCAAAGTCGCGTTTCCGGCATTACGCCTGGGTTATCTGGTGTTGCCGATGGGCCTGGTAGAGGCGTTTGCCCAGCGTCGTGCGGTGGATGTGCGCCATTCCGAGGTGAGCACTCAGGCGGTGATGGCCGAGTTCATGGCTGCCGGGCATTTTCAGCGGCATATTCGCCGTATGCGGCGCGCGGCCTTGAGTCGGCGCAACACGCTGTTGGCGGGTTGGCCTGTGGATATCCCAGGGGTTGGCAGCCTGCCAGGTGTCGCGGCGGGTCTGCACTTGACGGTGGCGGTCGACTCTCAGGCCCGTGAACGTGAATTGATCGACGCCGCGGCGAGTGTCGATGTCGAGATCAGTGGCCTGAGCCGCTATTGGCTGCCGGAGTCATGCACCCCGCCAGACCAGCGCGCCGGGCTGGTGCTGGGTTTCGCGGCGGTGCCCGAGGAGGCGATCAAGGCAGCGCTCGGGCGGTTGAAAAAGGTCTGGTGACGTTGATGCCTGAAGGGTTGAGTCTCCGTCACAAAAAGACCCGCACGAGTGCGGGTCTCCGGTTTCAGCGTATTGAGCGTTTCAGGTACCGGACTTGATCTTGGTCCAGGCCCGGGTCCGCGCCCGTTCCGCATCGCGCGGCAACGGTTGCAGGGTGTAGAGCATGCTCATGGCCGCTTCGGTCGGGTACAGGTTCGGGTTGGTGCGGATCGCCGGGTCAACCATTTCCGTAGCGTCCTTGTTCGGGTTCGGATAACCGACAAAGTCGCTGACCGGCGCAATGACTTTCGGTTGCAACAGGTAGTTCATGAAGGTGTAGGCGTCTTCCGGGTCTTTTGCCCCTTTCGGGATCGCAAGCATGTCGAACCAGATCGGCGCGCCTTCCTTCGGCAGCCGCATGTCGACGATCACTCCGTTCTTGGCTTCCTTGGCGCGGTTGGCGGCCTGGGAGAAGCTGCCGGAGTAACCGACGGCGACACAGATATCACCGTTGGCGATGTCGGCCATGTACTTGGACGAGTGGAAGTAGGTGATGTACGGGCGAATCTTCATCAGCAACGCTTCAGCCTTGTCGTAGTCCGCAGGCTTTTTGCTGTTCGGGTCCAGGCCCAGGTGCTGCAGGGCCAGCGGCAGGATCTCCGACGGCGAGTCGAGCAGGGCCACGCCGCACTGCTTGAGTTTGCTGATGTTCTCTTCCTTGAAGATCAGGTCCCAGCTGTCTACCGGTGCGTTGGTACCCAGCGCGGCCTTGACTTTGTCCGGGTTGAAGCCGATCAGGATGGTGCCGTACATGTACGGCACGGCGAATTTGTTGCCTGGGTCGTTGGCTTCGATCAGCTTCATCAGCTTGGGATCGAGGTGGTTCCAGTTCGGCAGTTTGCTGCGGTCCAGCGGCTGGAATACCCCGGCTTCGATCTGCTTGGCGAGAAACACGTTGGACGGCACCACCACGTCGTAACCGGAGTTGCCGGTGAGCAGTTTGGCTTCCAGCGCTTCGTTGGTGTCGAAAATGTCGTAGACCAGTTTGACCTTGGTGTTCTCGGCCTTGAAGTCTTCCAGGGCTTTGGGGGTGATGTAGTCGAACCAGTTGTAGACCCGCAAGGTGCGCTCTTCGGCATGCACAGCAGTGCTGAGAACTGCTGTGCACAGAGCCGGGATGATAAAACGCTTGAGTTGATTCATTGTTCTAATTCCTCATTGGGCGCTTTTGAAACCTTCGAGAACGTTCACGGCATTGATGCCGATTTCTTCCACCGCGTAGCCGCCTTCCATCACGAACAGGGTCGGCTTGCCAAGGGCGCCGATGCGTTCGCCCATCGCCAGGTAATCCGGGCTGTCGAGCTTGAACTGGGAGATCGGATCGTCCTTGAAGGTGTCCACGCCCAGGGACACGACCACGATGTCGGCGCCGTAGCGTTCGATCTCTTTGCAGGCCTGCTCCAGCGCCGCACTCCAGGTGTCCCAGCCGGAACCTGCGGGCAGCGGGTAGTTGAAGTTGAAACCTTCTCCTGCGCCTTCGCCGCGCTCGTCTTCGTAACCGAGGAAGAATGGAAATTCAGCTTCCGGGTGGCCGTGGATCGAGGTGAACAGCACATCGCTGCGCTGATAGAAAATCGATTGGGTGCCGTTGCCGTGGTGGTAGTCGACGTCGAGGATCGCGACTTTCTGGTGGCCTTGATCGAGGAATGCCTGGGCGGCGATGGCGGCGTTGTTGAGGTAGCAATAACCGCCCATCAAGTCGCAGGCAGCGTGATGTCCCGGTGGACGGCACAGGGCAAACGCACTGCGGGCGCCGCGTTGAATCGCGGCCTGGGCGGTCAGCGCCACTTGCGCTGCGCTATACGCTGCTTGCCAGGTGCCGGCGGTGATCGGTGCGCCGCCGTCGAAGCTGTAATAGCCGAGTTGGCCGTGCAGGCTTTTCGGGATGACCGTGCGCAGGGTGCGTGCCGGCCAGGTGTACGGCAGCAAATCGCCGTCGCGTTCGAACTCGGTCCAGCGCTGCCAGGCGCCTTTGAAGAAGGTCAGGTAGTCGTCGCTGTGGATGCGCTGGATCGGCCCCAGGCCAAAATCCTGCGGCGCTTGCACCGGCCCCAGGTTGCGGGATTGAACGCGTGCCAGAACGTGGTCGGCGCGCGAGGGCATTTCGAAGCAGGGCATCAGTTGCCCGTCCATCAATTCGCAGCGTCCGTGGTGCAGGTGGTGATCGTCCGAGTAGATCGTCAGCATTTTCTTGTTCTCCGCAGGCTGATTCGGTTGAACACAGTCTTGCGGCGTGCGGCAATTCAGAGAACGGCAGGAAAGGCCAAAAGGGGATCAATATGGCCAAAACCTATGACCGAAATTCGCCCCTTATTGGCGCGAGTGTGCCCCGGCTCAGGGCATGGAATGCTGAGCTGTCTGCGGGATTCCGAGTGTTCTTGAGGGCGCTATCGCGAGCAGGCTCGCTCCCACATTGGATCTGTGATCAACGCAAATCCTCTGTGGGAGCGAGCCTGCTCGCGATGACGGTGGCCAGGAAACCACAGCACTCAAGGCCTGAACTGGCTCGGCGCCACGCCGCTCCAGCGCACAAACGCATGGCGGAAGCTTGCAGTCTCGCTGAAGCCCAGCGCCTCGGCGATGCGATAGATCGGCAGTTGATCTTCGTACAGCATCTGCTTGGCCCGCTCAAAGCGCAGTTCGTCGAGCAATTCCTGATAGCTGCACCCCAGATCCTTCAGGTGCCGACGCAGAGTCCGCGCCGAGCAGTTCATCTGTTCGGCCAGGCCTTCCAGGCCTGGCGCGGCGTCGAGTTGAGCGGTGAGCAGTTGGCGGATCCGCCCCAGCCACGCCTGGCGGCCGGTGAATTCGGTGTTCTGCTTGCGACAGCGTTCGGCCATGGCCTGATGGGTGATGCTGTCGGCCAGCGGCAAGGGCTGGTCCAGCCAGTGTTTGTCGAAGGCGAAGGCGTTATCGGAGCTGTCGAAGCGCAGGGAGCAATCAAAGTGCGTCGCATAGCTGGCCTGATAATCCGGTGCCGAATGTTCGAAACGGGCACCCAGCAGCGGCAGGGGATGACCGAGCAGGTCGTCGCAGATGACTTTCAGCGAGACCAGGCAGAACTCGGCGTTGAACACCGCCAGTGCCGGATTTTCCCGGTAGTCGGCGGCGGCGAACCAGATTCGCTCGCCATCTTCCTCAAGGCTCAGCTCGAACAGTGTTCCCAACAGCGCCGGATAGCGCAGCGCCAGGCGCAAAGCGTCACCGAAGGTGGCACTGGTGAGCAGGGCATAACCGAGTATGCCGTAGGACGAAACGTGCATCCGCCGGCCCAGTTCCAGGCCAATGTCACGCTTGAGCGCGACCGCGTTGGCACAGACCTGCATTTCCTGGTTGGTGGTGATTCGGGTGTCGGCGCGGCTCAGATCCGCCGCGCTGATGCCGCTGCCGGCCAGCAGCGCCTCACTTGAAAGCCCGTCGGCCTTGAAGGCGTTGAGCACCAGGGAAACGGCGTTGAGGGTGGTGAGGTGGGAGTGGAGCATGGGCGATTCCGGCGTGAGAGTGCCGGAAAGGGGAGCAAGTTGTATGCCGAGCCACAATCCTGTGGGAGCGGGCTTGCTCGCGAAAGCGGAGTGTCAGTCACATCAATGTTGGATGTGCCACCGTATTCGCGAGCAAGCCCGCTCCCACAGGTTTTGTGTGGTGTCAGATCAGTTCGCCGCAGAGGTCCAGCTCAACGAACCGCCGAACCTCTGCCGTATCCAGGTCTGCACCCAACAGCGCATGCAATTTGCCAAACGCCGCTTCACGGGTCATGCCGCCGCCGGACAACACGCCCACGCCACGCAAGCGACTGCCGGCCTCGTAGACATCCAGTTCAATCCCGCCTTCATGGCACTGGGTGATCGCGACCACCACGATCCCCTGATCCCGCGCACGCGCGAGGCTGGCGAGGAACTCAGGGTTATCGCTCGGCCCGGTGCCGCTGCCGAAGCATTCCAGCACCAGCCCCTGGATGCCGCTGTTCAGCACACCATCGAGCTGCTGCGCGCCGATGCCGGGGAACAGTGGCAGCACGCCGACCTTGGCCAGTTGCTTGGGCCGACGGTACTCAAGCGCTGCCGGCAGAACAGGTGCTTTGACGCCTGCGCCCTGGCGTTTCAAACGAGCAAACGGGTGCCGGCCGAAGCTGCGAATCTTCGCGCAACGGGTCGGGTCCAGCAGCTCGCCGTGGAAGTACAACTGCACGCCCGGTGCCAGGCCTTGGCCGAGGGCGACCAGTGCACCGCTGAGGTTTTCCCAGGCATCGCTGTCAGGCACACCGGCCGGCAGCATGGAGCCGGTAAACAGCACCCGTGCGTGCAGGCCGAGCAATTGGAAGCTCATGGCGGCGGCGCTGTAGGCCAGGGTGTCGGTGCCGTGCAGGATCAGCACGCTGTCGCAGCCGTCGACGTCGACCGCTTCGATGACCGCGTCGCGCAGGCGCTGCCAGTAGGCCGGGGTCATGTTGGCGCTGTCGATCAGCGGGGTCATTTCTCGGAAGCGCCAGTTCGGCACCACCAGATCAGGCTGGCTATGCAGGTAGTCGCGCATCCGGGCTTCGAAACCGGACGCGGGGGCCAGACCGTTGGCGCTGGCTTGCATGCCAATGGTGCCACCGGTGTAGAGCACCATGACATGCTGCGCAGCAGGGTAGGAATTGGAAATCATCAGGTGGTCTCCGCAAGAGATGACTGTGGGAGCGAGCCTGCTCGCGATAGCGGCATGTCAGACACCACTATGTCGACTGGTCACGCCCTGCGGCTCGGCTTCGGCTTTCGGAGCGGCGGCTGGCGGGTTGGCTGGCCAGGCTTTGAGGTCCAGGTCCAGGTCCGGGAATTTGCTGGAGTCGAACACTGGGGTCTTGATCCCGGCGCGGCGTTGAGCGTCGTAGTCATTCAGGATGCGCATGCCAACGTTGAACAGCAGGAACAAGGCGATCAGGTTCACGAACGCGAGCATGGTCATGGTGATGTCGGCGAAGGCGAACACGGTGCTCAGGTTTTCGATGGCACCCCAGAAGATCAACGCCAGCACCATTGCGCGGTAGCCGATCAGCACCTTGCGGTTTTCACCGACCAGGAAACGCAGGTTGCTCTCGCCCAGGTAGTAGTTGTAGAGGATCGAGGTGAACACGAACAACGCCAGCGCTACGCTGATGAACATCCGGCCCCAATCACCGACTACGGCAGCCAGGGAGTTCTGGGTCAGGGCAATGCCGTCGCCTTCGAAGCCTGGTGTGTAGAAGCCCGACAGCAAGATCAGCAATGCAGTGCAGGTGCAGATCACGAAGGTGTCGAGGAACACGCTGAACGCCTGAACCACGCCTTGTGCGACCGGGTGCTCGACCGAAGCCACGGCTGCAACGTTAGGCGCACTGCCCAGGCCGGCTTCGTTGGCGAACACGCCGCGCTTCACGCCCATGACGATGGCGCTGCCGATCAGGCCGCCGAAGGCCTGGTCCAGACCGAATGCGCTCTTGACGATGGTCACCAGCATGCCCGGCACATGGTCGAATTGCAGCACGATCACGTAGATGGTCACGCCGATGTAGACCAGGGTCTTCACCGGTACCAGCAGGTCGGCCACTTTGGCGATCCGCTTGATCCCGCCGATAAACACCAGGCCCAACAGCACCGCAAGGCCCAGGCCGGTGTAGGTGGTGTTCAGGCCGAAGGCGTTATTGAGCGAGTGGGTCACGGCATGGGATTGCAGACCGTTGAAGGCGAACCCGAAGGTCACCAGCAACAGGAATGCCATGATCATGCCCAACCAGCGCTTCTGCAGGCCGTGCTGGATGTAGTAGGACGGGCCGCCACGGTACTGGCCTTCGGAGTCGCAGCGCTTGTAGAGCTGGCCGAGGGAGCATTCGAAGAAGCTGCTGGACATGCCGACCAGTGCGGTTACCCACATCCAGAACACTGCGCCCGGGCCACCGAGGGTCACGGCGATGCCGACACCCGCGATGTTGCCTGCACCGACTCGGCCGGCGAGGCTCAGCATCAGGGCCTGGAACGAGCTGAGTTGCTCGCTGCTACTACGCAGGCTGTCCTTGAAGACCGAGAACATGTGAAGGAAGTGACGCAATTGGACGAAACGCGAGCGGATCGTGAAGTAGCTACCGAGCCCGACAATGAGCACGATCAGTACTTTCCCTGAGAGGAAGTCGTTGATGACTTCGAGCATGGAGTATTCCTCGCTGTTTTTTGTGTAGGCGATTGTTGGCGGTTCGAAACATCGCGTTACACCGGCCTGTGCACGGCACAACGGATGGGGCGATGTTCGTCCCGGATGCAAATCGCGGGTTTGTTATTAGTTCGGGTTCCGCATGGGTTATGGCCTCGTTACCGACGACCGCTCACGCGAAGAGGGGCGGCACTATACCGATCAGTGCGGCGCCCGTCTGCACAGTTGTGGTGCAAGCGATAAAACGAAGCTTTGAAACACCTGACTTTTTCGGGTCAGGCTCATGTGGGAGCGAGCCTGCTCGCGATGCAGACACCGCGGTTTATCAGAGGCTCCGCGTTATTGCTCATCGCGAGTAGGCTCGCTCCCACAGAAGTCTTTTTTCCTGCAAAAGAGTTAAAAAAAAGGGCCTGGAGAATGAACTCCAGGCCCTCAAAAGGTGAGAGGTGTCTAGTCCCTCGACCTGGTGAGCAGTAACTACAGCGTTAGGCTTTCAGTGGTACCAGACGCGGAGCAATCATGTTTTCCGGGCGCAGGATGTCGGCGAGCATCGCGTCGTCGAGCAGGCCTTCTTCGCGCACCAGTTCCAGCACGCCGCGGCCGCTTTCAAGAGCAACACGGGCGATGCGGGTGGCGTTTTCATAGCCGATGTACGGGTTCAGCGCGGTGACCAGGCCGATCGAGTGTTCGACCAGTTCGCGGCAGCGGGCTTCGTTGGCGGTGATGCCGACGATGCAGTGCTCGCGCAGCATGTCCATGGCGCGTTGCAGCAGGCGGATCGAGTCGAAGATCTTGAAGGCGATCAACGGCTCCATCACGTTCAGTTGCAGTTGACCGCCTTCGGCCGCGATGGTCAGTGCCAGGTCGTTACCGATGATCTGGAAGGCCACCTGGTTAACAGCTTCCGGAATAACCGGGTTGACCTTGCCTGGCATGATCGAGCTGCCTGGCTGACGCGCTGGCAGGTTGATTTCATTGATGCCGGTGCGTGGGCCGCTGGACAGCAGACGCAAGTCGTTGCAGATCTTCGACAGCTTGACCGCGGTACGCTTGAGCATGCCGGAGAACAGCACGAAGGCGCCCATGTCGGAAGTGGCTTCGATCAGGTCGGCGGCCGGTACCAGCGGTTGACCGCTGATCAGTGCCAGACGCTCAACGGCCAGGTGCTGGTAGCGCGGGTCGGCGTTGATGCCGGTACCGATCGCGGTGCCGCCCAGGTTCACTTCGGTCAGCAGTTCCGGTGCCAGTGTCTTCAGGCGTGCCAGGTCTTCGCTCAGGGTAGTGGCGAAGGCGCGGAATTCCTGGCCAAGGGTCATCGGCACGGCGTCTTGCAGCTGGGTACGACCCATCTTCAGAACGTGGCTGAATTCTTCACCTTTGGCAGCGAACGACTGGATCAGGCTGTCGAGGCTGGCGAGCAGGGCGTCGTGACCCAACAGCAGACCCAGGCGGATGGCCGTCGGGTAGGCGTCGTTGGTCGACTGCGCCATGTTCACGTCGTTGTTCGGGTGCAGGTATTGGTATTCGCCCTTGCTGTGGCCCATGGCCTCCAGCGCGATGTTGGCGATGACTTCGTTGGCATTCATGTTGGTTGAAGTGCCAGCGCCGCCTTGAATCATGTCCACCACGAACTCTTCGTGGAAATCGCCGCGGATCAGACGGGCACACGCTTCGCTGATGGCAGCGTGCTTGACGTCGCTCAGGTGACCCAGCTCGCGGTTGGCGTCAGCAGCAGCCTGCTTGACCATTGCCAGACCCACAACCAGCTTCGGGTAATGCGAAATCGGAACGCCGGAGAGACGGAAGTTGTTCACCGCTCGCAGGGTCTGGATGCCGTAATACGCTTGAGCCGGTACTTCGAGTACGCCAAGCAGGTCTTTTTCTGTGCGGAAAGATGCAGCGGAGGACATGATAGAAATCATCTCGATATGGACCCGGTCTGTGCCGGAACGCTGCGAATGCTAGGCTTGTGGAAAATTTTGGGCCAATGCTGTTAAGCACTGCCCTATGCACATTCGGCATAATGCCCGTGTGACGCCGTGTGTACGGCAAGCGTGTGACCTAAATTGGTGCGTGTCCGGGAGGACGTGATGAATCTGGAAAGCAAATGGCTCGAGGACTTTAGTGCCCTGGCCGCCACCCGCAGCTTTTCGCAGGCCGCCGAACGGCGCTTTGTGACTCAGCCGGCATTCAGCCGGCGGATCCGCAGCCTGGAAGCCGCGCTGGGGCTGACCCTGGTCAATCGCTCGCGCACGCCCATCGAATTGACGGCGGCGGGTCAGCTGTTTCTGGTCACGGCTCGCACGGTGGTCGAGCAGCTCGGCGAAGTGCTGCGGCATTTGCATCACCTTGAAGGCGGGCAGGGTGAAGTGATGCAAGTCGCTGCCGCTCACTCCCTGGCCCTGGGTTTCTTTCCACGCTGGATTGCGCAACTGCGCAATGAAGGCCTGAACATTGCCACGCGGCTGGTAGCGACCAACGTGGGCGACGCTGTGCACGCCCTGCGCGAAGGCGGCTGCGACCTGATGCTGGCGTTTTATGACCCGGATGCGGCCATGCAAATGGATCCGGAGATTTTCCCGTCACTGCACCTGGGCGATACCGAGATGCTTCCGGTCTGCGCGGCCGATGCCGACGGCAAGCCGCTATTCGACCTCGAGGGCGAGGCCAGCGTGCCGTTGCTGGCCTACAGCGCCGGGGCTTTTCTCGGGCGTTCGGTGAACATGCTGCTGCGCCAGCGCGCGCTGCGTTTCACCACCATTTATGAAACCGCCATGGCCGACAGCCTGAAAAGCATGGCGCTGGAAGGGCTGGGCATCGCCTGGGTGCCGCAACTCAGCGTGCGCGCCGAACTGGCGCGCGGCGAGCTGGTGGTCTGCGGTGGCCCGCAATGGCATGTGCCGCTGGAGATTCGCCTGTATCGCTGCGCGCTGGTGCGCAAGGCGAATGTGCGGTTGTTGTGGCGCAAGCTGGAAAGTGGCGCGGCGCAGGGTTCTTGAGCACATCGACCAACCTGTGGGAGCGAGCCTGCTCGCGATGACGGACTAACATTCAACATCAATAGTGAATGTCCTGACGCTATCGCGAGCAGGCTCGCTCCCACAAGGGATTCGTGTCGTATTGGATTGACCTTCAAGTCAATAAAACCGGTACTTTGCGCCGTATGACAGATGGTCGCGCGGGGGGCTGTTTATCTGCTTCATTGAGGTATACTGCGCGGCCTTCGGCCGGTTCGTCTGGCCATAATTCGTACAATCAAGCCACGCATTCCGCGTGGCTTGTTGTTTTTTGACGCGCCTGCGGGCGCCCAGAGAGAAGAGGCACGACGATGAGCGCACTGGTTGGCGTGATCATGGGCTCCAAGTCCGATTGGTCCACCCTTAGCCACACCGCCGATATGCTGGAAAAGCTCGGCATCCCTTACGAGGTGAAAGTGGTCTCTGCCCACCGCACCCCGGACCTGCTGTTCCAGTACGCCGAAGAGGCCGAGGCCCGTGGCATCGAGGTGATTATCGCCGGTGCCGGCGGCGCGGCCCACTTGCCCGGCATGTGTGCGGCCAAGACCCACCTGCCGGTGCTGGGCGTACCGGTGCAGTCGTCGATGCTTTCGGGCGTCGATTCGCTGCTGTCGATCGTGCAGATGCCTGCGGGCATCCCGGTCGCTACCCTGGCCATCGGCAAGGCCGGCGCGATCAACGCAGCCCTGCTCTCGGCGAGTATCCTGGGCGCCAAGCACCCGCAATTCCATGCGGTGCTGAAAACCTTCCGTGCTGAGCAGACAGACAGCGTCCTGGACAATCCAGACCCACGCATCGCCTGAGGTTGTTGACGATGAAGATCGGTGTAATCGGTGGCGGCCAGTTGGGTCGCATGTTGGCCCTGGCAGGTACGCCGCTGGGAATGAACTTCGCTTTTCTGGACCCCGCGCCGGATGCCTGTGCAGCCGCGCTGGGTGAACACCTGCGTGCCGATTACGGCGATCAGGACCACCTGCGTCAGTTGGCCGATGAAGTCGACCTGGTGACCTTCGAGTTCGAAAGCGTCCCTGCCGAAACCGTGGCCTTCCTGTCGCAATTCGTTCCGGTTTACCCGAGTGCCGAAGCGCTGCGCATCGCCCGCGATCGCTGGTTCGAAAAGAGCATGTTCAAGGACCTGGGCATTCCGACCCCGGCCTTCGCCGATATCCACTCGCAAGCCGACCTGGAAGCCGCGGTAGCCAGCATCGGCCTGCCCGCCGTGCTGAAAACCCGCACCCTGGGTTACGACGGCAAGGGCCAGAAAGTCCTGCGCACACCGGTCGATGTGGACGGCACGTTCGCCGAGCTGGGCAGCGTGGCCTGTTTGCTGGAAGGCTTCGTGCCGTTCACCGGTGAAGTCTCGCTGATCGCCGTACGCGCTCGCGATGGTGAAACGAAATTCTACCCGCTGGTCCACAACACCCACGACAGTGGCATTCTCAAGCTGTCCGTGGCCAGCACCGACCACCCGCTGCAAGCCCTGGCCGAGGATTACTCCAGCCGCGTGCTCAAGCAGCTGGATTATGTCGGCGTGATGGCATTCGAATTCTTTGAAGTCGACGGTGGCCTCAAGGCCAACGAAATTGCCCCGCGTGTCCACAATTCCGGGCACTGGACCACCGAAGGTGCCGAGTGCAGCCAGTTCGAAAACCACCTGCGTGCCGTCGCCGGCCTGCCGCTGGGTTCGACCGCCAAGGTTGGCGAGAGCGCGATGCTCAACTTCATCGGCGTTGTCCCGCCGGTCGAGAAGGTCATCGCCATCGCTGATTGCCATCTGCACCACTACGGCAAGGCGTTCAAGGTCGGCCGCAAGGTCGGTCACGCCAACCTGCGTTGCGCCGACAGGGAGACGCTTGCGCAGCAGATCCTCAAGGTCGAAGCACTGATTGCCGAATAGTTTCATCTGGCAACGACGGAACCTTCGGTCGCCGTCGTTCTCTGATGGCAGGATGCCAAAGCCCGACTAGGCTTTGGCATACCTACATCATTCAGAGGGAAACGCCATGCACATAATTGGAACCATCTTCATCGGATTGATCGTTGGCCTGCTGGCTCGTTTCCTGAAGCCAGGTGACGACAGCATGGGCTGGATCATGACCATCCTGCTCGGCATCGGCGGTTCGCTGGCGGCCACGTACGGCGGCCAGGCGCTGGGTATCTATCAGGCTGGCCAGGGTGCGGGCTTCATCGGTGCACTGGTGGGCGCGATTGTTTTGCTGGTGATCTACGGCTTCGTCAAAAAGAGCTGATTCAAGCGACAAAGCCCTCTCTGCCGCACGGGCCGAGAGGGCTAGAATGCTCGACGACTTACTGACTTCCCTTTGCCGAGCATTTTCATGCGCCGTCTTCTGTTGACTCTCCTATTGCTGGGCACTGGCCTGGCCCATGCCGGCGAACTGCCGGAAACCGACTGGCTCGAACTGATGCCCAAGTCGGATCAAAAAGCCCTTGAGGCCATGCCTGAAATCGACCACAACTCGCCCGAAGCCAACGGCACCTTTACCGACAAGGGTGGCTTGAAGCAGAGCAAGGGGTTGCCGGCGGTGATGTATTCGACCAAGACCGTGGCGTCGATGAACGACAAGAACATCCGCATCGGCGGGTATCCCGTGCCACTGGAAACCGACGCCAAAGGTCGCAGCACGCTGTTCTTCCTGGTGCCGTACCCAGGCGCCTGCATCCACGTGCCGCCACCACCGCCTAACCAATTGGTGCTGGTGCGCTATCCGAAGGGCTTGAAGCTGGACGATATCTACACACCGCTGTGGGTCACCGGCACGCTGAAGATCGAGAAGGTCAACAACGACCTGGCCGATGCGGCCTATGCACTGGATGCGGCGAAAGTACGGGTGGTCAAAGAGTCGGATTTGTAACGCGCCAGCTGGCTTGGCACTGATCAAATGTGGGAGCGAGCCTGCTCGCGATGAGGCCATAACATCCAACGTCTATGTTGACTGTTACACCGCCATCGCGAGCAGGCTCGCTCCCACAGTTGTTTATGGTGTTGCTTATAGAGGTTTGCTGGCGATGCTCACGCCCAGCGTATGACTCGCCCCCGGCGCCAGGGTCACGATGTCATCCATCACATTCGCCGTTTCGATGCACAGCATGCGCTGCCAGCCGTCGTCGGCCATGTCACTGAATTGCGCCGCCCGTGCGATCCACGGGTTCCAGATCACCGCCGAGCGTGAGCCGCTGCTGGTCAGCTCGATACGCCGCTCCCAGGCAGGATCGACGATGCTCAATTGCGCTGGTGTATTCAGGTAGATCCGGTCGGTCTCCCCGGCAAAACGCAGGTCGCCGGTTTGAGTCACGGTTTTCCAGTTATCCAGGGTTTCGATGTAGCTCAGCCCGTCCAGGCCTTCGACGTGCACATTGCGTACATCGCTGACGGCGTAGTAGCTGTGCAGCGCCTGGCTGATGGTGACGGGCGTACTGCCCTGGTTTTGGCTGGTCAGGTTGATATGCAGTTGCTCATCCAGGCGAATGCTCAGTTTCAGATCCACCGCATACGGCCAACCCGGCAGGCCGCCTTCGAGGTAGGGCAGGAGGAACTCGACCTTCAGGCTTTCGCCTTCGGCTTCAATGGCGCCCAGTTCCCAGTCCATCGCCCGCACTAAACCGTGGGCGGTCGGCGGTTCGCTGCTGACGCGCATTGCCTGAACGCTCGGCGGATTGCGGTCCAGGTTGCCAAACCACGGCCAGCACACCGGAACACCGGCGCGGATGCTTTTGCCGGTTTTGAACACCGCCTCATCGTTGAGCCAGATCAGCGGCGGTTGCCCGGCCAGTTGATAACTGAGGATGTGTGCGCCTTGTTGGGCCACCAGCAATTCGGCCTGACCGTGGCGGATGCGCCAGCAGTTCAGTTCATCCAGTTTCACGGCTTCAACGTTGGGAGTCGGCATGTTGCACATCTCGTTCAGGATCAATGACGTCAATGGACCGTAAAACGGTCGCCGGGTTTAACGCTCGCCCGGTTTAACGAGCTCTGGGCGGAACCGAGCGGGTGCGGCCGCTGCCATCGATGGCGACGAACACAAACACCGCCTCAGTGACTTTACGCCATTCGCTGGACAGTGGATCGTCGCTCCAGACCTCGACCATCATCTTGATCGAGCTGCGGCCGATTTCCGTTGCCTGAGTATAGAAGGACAGTTGCGCGCCCACGGCGACCGGCACCAGGAAGGCCATGCGATCGATCGCCACGGTAGCGACGCGCCCGCCCGCGACCTTGCTGGCCATCGCCGTACCGGCCAAATCCATCTGAGACACCAGCCAGCCGCCGAAAATATCGCCAAAGCCGTTGGTTTCGCGGGGAAGCGCGGTGATTTGCAGGGCCAGATCGCCTTGCGGAATAGGATCTTCTTGTTCGAGCTCTATCATGCCGAGGGTGCCTCTGAGCCGTGACTCTTGGAATATGTAGCGGGTGAATAGCCGTCTTGGGAAAAACGATTCAGCCCCGAACATACTACGTTCGTCACGTTTTCCATAAGGCGCGCTAAGGGGAAACTCTGCGAAACCGGCTGACAAAGGCCAACGACGTTTTCGCACAGCAACCCCTTACAAAGTGTTGCACGGTTGCGAGTATATCGGTCGGTAGACTCCGAGACGACCATCGGGTTCTCATTTTGACTGCCAAATACGCGCTTTCCTGTGCTTTTTCGAACAATTTGCTATCGTGCCGAACTTGCCCAAGCCCCTGCCAGCGTTGTTGGGGTTGCGGATCTGACTATAAGAGAAGCCCTTGCCATGACCACAGCGCCATCGAGCATCGCGACACCCGCGCAACCTGCGCGCCCCTTGACCGGTAACGACTACAAGACACTGTCGCTTTCCGCCTTGGGCGGCGCGCTGGAATTTTACGACTTCATCATCTTCGTGTTCTTCGCCACGGTGGTTGGCAAGTTGTTCTTTCCGGCGGACATGCCCGAGTGGCTACGGCTGATGCAGACCTTCGGCATCTTTGCCGCTGGTTACCTGGCGCGGCCACTGGGCGGCATCGTCATGGCGCACTTCGGCGACCTGCTGGGGCGCAAGAAAATGTTCACCCTGAGCATTTTCATGATGGCTGTACCGACACTGATCATGGGCTTGCTGCCGACGTACGCGCAGATCGGCATGTGGGCGCCGATCCTGTTGCTGCTGATGCGAGTGATGCAGGGCGCGGCGATTGGCGGTGAAGTGCCGGGGGCCTGGGTCTTCGTTTCCGAACACGTGCCGCAGCGACACATCGGCTACGCTTGCGGCACGCTGACGTGCGGCCTGACTGCCGGCATCCTGCTCGGCTCGCTGGTTGCCACTGCCATCAACAGCCTCTACACCTCTGAACAAGTGGCTGATTACGCCTGGCGGATCCCGTTCCTGCTCGGCGGTGTGTTTGGCCTGTTCTCGGTCTACCTGCGCCGCTGGCTGCACGAAACCCCGGTGTTCGCCGAGCTGCAACTGCGCAAGGCGCTGGCCGAAGAGGTGCCGCTGCGTGCGGTACTGCGTGACCATCGCAGCGCCATCGCCATCTCGATGCTGCTGACCTGGCTGCTGTCGGCCGGGATCATCGTGGTCATTCTGATGACCCCGACCGTGCTGCAAACCATTTATCACTTCTCGGCCACGACCGCGCTGCAAGCCAATAGCGTGGCCATCGTGTGCCTGAGCCTGGGCTGTGTGATCTCCGGCGCGCTGGCGGATCGCTTCGGCGCCGGCCGGGTGTTTGTGTTTGGCAGCGCAGCGCTGCTGGCGACGTCCTGGACCTTCTACCACAGCCTGCTCGATCACCCCGACTGGCTATTCCCGCTGTACGCGCTGACCGGCCTGTTCGTCGGCACCATCGGCGCGGTGCCGTTCGTGATGGTCAAGGCGTTCCCGGCCGTGGTGCGCTTCAGTGGCCTGTCGTTCTCCTACAACCTGGCCTACGCGATCTTCGGCGGCCTGACCCCGATGGTCGTGACCCTGCTGCTCAAGGAAAGCCCGATGGGGCCTGCCTACTATGTGGCAATCATCTGCAGCATCGGGATTCTGGTGGGTGGATATCTCTGGAAGAACAACCGCTAGGCCGACTTCTTCATCGACTGCACCGGCCCTATCGCGAGCAGGCTCGCTCCCACATTGGTTCTGTGTTTAGCGCAGATCCTCTGTGGGAGCGAGCCTGCTCGCGATGGGGGCGACGCGAATCATCCTGTAAAAAGTCGAATGCTGGCCTTTCATCTAATTGTCATATTCAGGTCATAGAGTGTTCACACGGCCTGCCGATACTTGGCCCCGACTTAACACACCCTATTTGCTAGGAGTAAGGCATGAAACTGAAGCGTTTGATGGCGGCAATGACGTTTGTCGCTGCTGGCGTTGCAACTGCCAACGCGGTAGCCGCTGGTGTAGACCCAGCCATCCCGGCTTATACCAAAGCCACTGGTGTTTCGGGCAACCTGTCCAGCGTCGGTTCCGATACCCTGGCCAACCTCATGACCCTGTGGGCTGAGAACTACAAAAAAGAATACCCGAACGTAAACATCCAGATTCAGGCCGCTGGCTCCGCCACCGCGCCACCTGCGTTGACTGAAGGCACCTCCAACCTGGGCCCGATGAGCCGCAAGATGAAGGACACCGAACTGGCGGCCTTCGAACAGAAGTATGGCTACAAGCCAACCGCTATCCCGGTTGCCGTGGATGCCCTGGCCGTGTTCGTGCACAAAGACAACCCGATCCAGCACCTGACCATGGAACAAGTCGACGCGATCTTCTCCTCGACTCGTCTGTGCGGCGCTAAAGCAGAAGTCAAAACCTGGGGCGACCTGGGCGTGACCGGCGACCTGGCCAACAAGCCGGTTCAACTGTTCGGCCGTAACTCGGTATCCGGCACGTATGGCTACTTCAAAGAAGAAGCCCTGTGCAAAGGCGACTACAAGCCAAACGTCAACGAACAACCAGGCTCGGCTTCGGTCGTGCAATCGATCAGCTCTTCGCTGAACGGTATCGGTTACTCGGGCATCGGCTACAAAACTGCCAGCGTGAAGACTGTGGCTCTGGCCAAGAAAGGCAGCACCGACTACATCGCAGACAGCGAAGAAAACGCCCTGAACGGCAAATACCCACTGTCGCGTTTCCTCTACGTTTACGTCAACAAAGCTCCGAACAAGCCTCTGGCCCCGCTGGAAGCCGAGTTCGTGAAACTGGTTCTGTCCAAACAGGGCCAGGAAGTTGTCGTGAAAGACGGCTACATCCCACTGCCAGCCAAAGTTGCCGCCAAGGCACTGGCTGACCTGGGCCTGCAAGAAGGCGGCGCTGAAGTCGCAAAAAAGTAAAACCCTGAGTCCGGGCTAACCCGGACTCGTGTGTGGGAGCGAGCCTGCTCGCGATGACGGACTGACATTCAACACCTCTGTTGACCGTTGCATCGCTATCGCGAGCAGGCTCGCTCCCACACCTCTAATTTTCCAGTCCGCTGCCAGTTCACACGGGCGGCGGATTTGTTGCGTCACTGCATTGTCATCTTTCTGTCATACAGGATCGCTAGGGTGTGCGCATGAATGATCTGGCCAATTCCCCAATGACTACCAATCCCCCCAAGCGAATTGACTTCAATACGCCTGAGCTCCAACGCAAGCGCCGCATCCGCGCGCTCAAAGACCGCCTGACCCGCTGGTATGTCCTCGTTGGCGGCCTTGCCGTACTCGGCGCGATCACGCTGATCTTCTTCTTCCTTGGCTACGTCGTTGCGCCACTGTTTCAGGGCGCTAACCTGACCGCCAAAGACGCGATCACCCCGGCCTGGATGCAAGACGCCGGCAAACCGCTGATGATCTCCCTCGAAGAACAGAACCAGGTCGCCATGCGGGTTTCCGACAAGGGCCAGGCGCTGTTTTTCGATGTCGACAGTGGCGCCGAGCTAAGCCGCATTAACCTGCCGATCCCGGCCGGCACCAGCGTAACCGCCATTGGTAAAGACCAGCCCGGGCATCCGCTGGTTGTCGTGGGCTTGTCCAACGGTCAGGCGCTGGTGTTCCGCCACACCTATAAAGTCAGTTACCCGGAAGGCAAGAAAACCATCTCGCCGGCCATCGAATTCCCGTATGGCGAAACGCCGATCGCACTGAACGAGCAGGGCGGTGCCCTGGAGCACGTCAGCCTCAATGCGACCGATTCGACCCTGCTGCTAGCCGGCTCTACCGGTTCGCAATTGCATGTGCTGTCGCTGAGCAGCGAAGAAAACATGATGACCGGTGAGGTCACCAACGAGCAGAAGCGCATTGAACTGCCGCAAATGACCGAGCCGGTGAAGAACATCTTCGTCGACCCGCGTCAGCAGTGGTTGTACGTGGTCAACGGCCGTGCCCAGGCCGACGTCTTCAGCCTGAGCGACAAGAGCCTCAACGGTCGCTACAAACTGCTGGATGACGGCGAAGCGCAAGTGACCGCCAGTACTCAGCTGGTGGGCGGCATCTCGCTGATCATCGGCGACTCCAAGGGTGGTCTGGCCCAGTGGTTCATGGCTCGCGATACCGATGGCGAGCAACGACTGAAACAGATCCGCACCTTCCAGATGGGCACCACGCCGATCGTTGAAATCACCGCCGAAGAGCGTCGCAAAGGCTTCGTCGCCCTCGACACGGCCGGCAAGCTCGGCGTGTTCCACAGCACCGCCCACCGCACCTTGCTGGTGAACCAGGTGGTTGATGGCACCGGCCTCTTCGGTCTGTCGCCGCGTGCCAACCGCATCATTGTGGAGCAGGGCGGCAAGCTGCAACCGCTGCTGCTCGACAACCCGCACCCGGAAGTTTCGTGGAGTGCGTTGTGGAGCAAGGTCTGGTACGAAAACTACGACGAGCCTAAATACGTCTGGCAATCGACCGCGGCCAACACCGACTTCGAACCCAAGATGAGCCTTTCGCCACTGACCTTCGGTACGCTGAAAGCCGCGTTCTACGCGATGCTGCTGGCCGCACCGCTGGCGGTCGCTGCGGCGATCTACACCGCGTACTTCATGGCGCCGGGCATGCGCCGCAAGGTCAAGCCGGTCATCGAATTGATGGAAGCGATGCCGACGGTGATCCTCGGCTTCTTCGCCGGCCTGTTCCTCGCACCCTATGTGGAAGGGCACTTGCCGGGCATTTTCAGCCTGCTGATGCTCTTGCCGATCGGCATTCTGGTAGCCGGTTTCATCTTCAGTCGCCTGCCCGAGTCGATTCGCCTGAAAGTGCCGGACGGCTGGGAAAGCGCGATCCTGATCCCGGTGATTCTGTTTGTGGGCTGGTTGTCGCTGTTCATGAGCCCGTACATGGAAGCCTGGTTCTTCGGCGGCGACATGCGCATGTGGATCTCCCACGACCTGGGCATCACCTACGACCAGCGCAACGCTCTGGTGGTTGGTCTGGCCATGGGCTTTGCGGTGATCCCGAACATCTACTCGATCGCCGAAGACGCCGTGTTCAGCGTGCCGCGCGGCCTGACGCTGGGCTCCCTGGCCCTCGGCGCCACGCCATGGCAGACCATGACTCGCGTGGTGATCCTGACCGCCAGCCCGGGCATTTTCTCGGCACTGATGATCGGCATGGGCCGTGCGGTCGGGGAAACCATGATCGTGCTGATGGCCACCGGTAACACCCCGGTCATGGAAATGAACCTGTTCGAAGGTCTGCGCACCCTGGCCGCCAACGTGGCGGTAGAAATGCCCGAATCGGAAGTCGGTGGCAGTCACTACCGCGTGTTGTTCCTGTCGGCGCTGGTGCTGCTGTTGTTCACCTTCATCATGAACACCCTCGCGGAGCTGATCCGTCAGCGTCTGCGCAAGAAATACTCGTCGCTTTAAGAAAGGTAGAAGTCTGTGAAACAGAACTCCCTGAAAGGATGGTTCAAGAGCGGCGCCCCCGGCGTCTGGATCAGCGGTGGCGCGGTGTCCATCGCGGTCATCATGACCATTGGTTTGCTGGCGGTGATTGCCGTGCGCGGTCTGGGCCACTTCTGGCCGGCAGACCTGATGCACGCCAGTTACAACGTGCCGGGCCAGGCCAACCATGTCGTCATCGGCGAAGTGGTGCAGAAGGAAGAAGTGCCGCGTGAGCGTCTGAAAACCGCAGGTCTGCCAGTGCCGGATCAAGGTCCGGAATTCATGACCCGCGAGCTGATCAAGGTCGGCAACCGTGACATCAACGGCAATGACTTCACCTGGATCGTCGGCGAGTGGCTGACCGACCAGAGTACGCCGCGCGAGCTGATGACCATCGAGCGCCGTGAGTGGGGCAATTTCTACGGCTACCTGCTCAACGTCAAACAGGACGGCAAGGTCATCGCTGAAGGCGAAGCGGCCTGGCCGGAGCTGCAAGCGCGGGTGGACCGCGTCAACAAGCTCGCGGCACAACTCAAAAGCCTCGAAAAAACCGACATCGGCGCGATCAACGCAGGCCTTGAGCGCATTCGCCTGCACGGCCGCAAGCTGGAGCTTGAAGGCAAGCTCGATCCGACTGCGCAAGCCGACATGGACACTGAGCGCGCTGAGCTGAACGCTCGTTATAAAGACGTCGAGGCACGCCTGAGCGACCTGCACACGCAGTTCAACCGCGACAGCCTGACCGCTCGCGATGCCAACGGCAAAGAAGTCGAAATCGGTATCGGCAAAGTGGTTCATGCCTACCAGCCGAACGCCATGAGCTACCTGACCAAGCTGGGTTTCTACTTCAACAAGGTCTGGGAATTCCTCAGCGACGACCCGCGTGAAGCCAACACCGAAGGCGGGATCTTCCCGGCGATCTTCGGCACCGTGATGATGACCCTGATCATGGCGATGATCGTCACCCCGTTCGGCGTACTGGCAGCAGTCTACCTGCGTGAATATGCACGCCAGGGGCCGATGACCCGGTTGATCCGCATTGCGGTGAACAACCTGGCGGGCGTTCCGGCGATCGTTTACGGCGTGTTCGGCCTGGGCTTCTTCGTTTACGTACTGGGCGGCTCGGTTGACCGTTTGTTCTTCCCTGAAGCCTTGCCGGCACCGACCTTCGGTACGCCGGGCCTGCTCTGGGCCTCGCTGACCCTGGCGCTGCTGGCGGTGCCGGTGGTGATCGTGGCCACTGAAGAAGGCCTGGCGCGGATTCCTCGCACCGTGCGTGAAGGCTCGTTGGCTCTCGGCGCGACCAAGGCTGAAACCTTGTGGAAGATCGTGCTGCCGATGGCCAGCCCGGCGATGATGACCGGGATGATCCTCGCCGTGGCTCGCGCCGCCGGTGAAGTGGCGCCGCTGATGCTGGTGGGTGTGGTGAAACTGGCGCCGTCGCTGCCGGTGGACGGCAACTACCCGTACCTGCACCTCGACCAGAAAATCATGCACCTGGGCTTCCATATTTATGACGTCGGCTTCCAGAGCCCGAACGTCGAAGCCGCACGACCGCTGGTGTACGCCACGGCGCTGCTGCTGGTGCTGGTGATCGCCACGCTCAACCTGTCGGCAGTGTGGATCCGTAACCACCTGCGCGAGAAATACAAAGCGCTGGATAGCTGATTTTTATGTGGGAGCGAGCTTGCTCGCGATGCAGGCGACGCGGTTCAAGTTTGAAACCGCAGTGATGCCATCGCGAGCAAGCTCGCTCCCACACAACCGAACCGAATTTGTTAGCACAGGGAGTTTCCCATGCAGCACGAAACACACACCCACGGCATCAACATGTCGGCCCTGGGTCGCGACAAACAGAGCCTGAACCTGGCACAGGAAACCGTGGCCATCGAAGTGCCGAGCCTGAGCCTGTTCTACGGCGACAAACAAGCGCTGTTCGACGTCAGCATGAACATTCCCAAGCAGCGCGTGACCGCGTTCATCGGCCCGTCCGGCTGCGGCAAGTCAACGCTGCTGCGCACCTTCAACCGGATGAACGATCTGGTCGATGGCTGCCGCGTCGAAGGCGAGATCAACCTCTATGGCAACAACATCTACCGCAAGGGCGAAGACGTGGCCGAACTGCGTCGTCGCGTCGGCATGGTGTTCCAGAAGCCGAACCCGTTCCCGAAAACCATCTATGAAAACGTGGTCTACGGCCTGCGTATTCAAGGCATCAACAAAAAGCGCGTACTCGACGAAGCCGTCGAATGGGCGTTGAAAGGCGCGGCACTGTGGGATGAAGTGAAAGACCGTCTGCACGAGTCGGCCCTGGGCTTGTCCGGTGGTCAGCAGCAACGTCTGGTGATCGCTCGTACCATTGCGGTCGAGCCGGAAGTGCTGCTACTCGACGAACCGTGCTCGGCACTCGACCCGATTTCGACGCTGAAAGTCGAAGAACTGATCTACGAACTGAAATCCAAGTTCACCATCGTCATCGTGACCCACAACATGCAACAGGCCGCGCGGGTATCCGACTACACGGCGTTCATGTACATGGGCAAACTGGTGGAATTCGGCGACACCGATACCCTGTTCACCAATCCGGCGAAGAAGCAGACCGAAGACTACATCACCGGTCGTTATGGCTAGGATGCCGCTAGCGTTGCTCGCTTAACCATCGCTGCGGTAGACCGCACCTTACCGGACGCTCCAAGGACGCCAACATGATTAGCAAAGAAGGCCTTACCCACCACATCTCCCAGCAGTTCAACGCTGAGCTTGAGGAAGTGCGCAGCCACCTCCTGGCCATGGGCGGGCTGGTCGAGAAACAGGTCAATGACGCGGTCACTGCACTGATCGAAGCGGACTCGGGCCTGGCCCAGCAAGTGCGCGAGATCGACGACCAGATCAACCAGATGGAACGCAATATCGACGAAGAGTGCCTGCGCATTCTGGCCCGCCGTCAGCCGGCTGCATCGGACTTGCGGTTGATCATCAGCATCTCCAAGTCGGTGATCGACCTGGAGCGCATCGGCGACGAAGCGACCAAAATCGCCCGCCGTGCCATCCAGCTGTGCGAAGAAGGCGAAGCCCCACGCGGTTACGTCGAAGTCCGGCACATCGGCGATCAGGTGCGCAACATGGTTCGCGACGCACTGGACGCTTTTGCTCGCTTCGACGCCGAACTGGCGTTGTCGGTGGCCCAGTACGACAAGGTCATCGACCGCGAATACAAGACCGCGCTGCGCGAGCTGGCGACCTACATGATGGAAGACCCACGCTCTATCACGCGGGTCTTGAGCATCATCTGGGTGCTGCGTTCGCTGGAGCGGATTGGCGACCACGCCCGCAATATTTCCGAGCTGGTGATTTACCTGGTGCGCGGTACCGATGTCCGGCACATGGGCCTCAAGCGCATGAAGGAAGAAGTTGAGGGCACAAGTGCCGAAAGCGCTAATGTTCCGGGCAAAGCTGACGATAAGTAAGATTGCCCAAGTAAAGCGCCCGGCCTTGTGGTCGGGCGTTTTTGTTTGCGGCTTTTGAATTCATAGCACCCGCGAACGAAAAAAGTCCCGGCGTGACTGAAGAGTTTTGGCAAAGTGCCATCAGCAAAGCGTTATGATTGCCGGGATTTTTTAAAGGGGTTGGTTGATGAGTAAGGTCAGTGTGTTGGTGGTCGATGACGCTTCGTTCATTCGTGACCTGGTGAAGAAGTGCCTGCGCAACTACTTCCCGGGCATTCGAATCGAAGACGCGGTCAACGGTAAAAAAGCGCAGGCCATGCTGGCGCGCGAAGCATTCGACCTGGTCCTGTGCGACTGGGAAATGCCGGAAATGTCTGGCCTCGAATTGCTGACCTGGTGCCGCGAACAGGACTCACTCAAAGCCATGCCGTTTGTCATGGTTACCAGCCGCGGCGACAAGGAAAACGTGGTTCAGGCGATTCAGGCCGGCGTTTCCGGCTATGTCAGCAAGCCGTTCACCAACGAGCAGCTGCTGACCAAGGTCAAGCAGGCGTTGAACAAGGTCGGCAAGCTCGACACCTTGATGAACAGCGCGCCCACCAAGATGAATTCGGCGTTCGGCAACGACTCCCTCAGCGCGCTCACGGGCGGCAAGGCGGCTGTCGTTGCCCCGGCAGCGGCGGCGGTCAATCCGTTCGCCAAGCCTGCGGCCGCGCCGGCCCCTGCTGCAGCGCCTGCTCGTGGCCTGCTCAACAGCCCGCCGGTCAAGGCACCGGTGGCGTCTGCCGCCCCGGCCGGTGGTCGTGGCCAAGGTCAACTGCGTTTGCCCAGCGGTACTCAGCAATGTGTGATCAAGGCGTTGAGCATCAAGGAAGCCTTGTTGGTGGTTAAGCGCACCGACACCTTGCCGCAAGTGCTCGACAGCGCCGTGCTCGACCTGGAGCAGGGCGACAACGCCGAAGTCGCCCGCCTGAACGGCTACCTGCACGCCATCGTCGCGCACGAGCCGAAACCCGACAGCGACTGGCTGCAACTGACCTTCCGCTTTGTCGACCAGGATGCACAAAAGCTCGACTACATCTCCCGCCTGATCGCCCGCGGCACGGCGCAGAAGCATTTCGTACCGGGCGCGTAAGTACAGCGTCGCTGATTAGATCGCCATCGCGAGCAGGCTCGCTCCCACATTTAATTGGTGTCGAACCACATTTATGTGATCGACACACAACCAGTGTGGGAGCGAGCCTGCTCGCGATGGGGTCATCGAACTCAGTGCATCTCTCCCTGAAGCACTCATCGAGCGTTCCCACGTCCTCGGACATTTCCTTCAAGTTGTAGCGGTGTTCGGTAACTATCCCGACCTGCGGACTAGGGCTAGTCTCACCCTGTCACCAAAAAACGGTGACTCGGACGTGCAAGTCCGGTCCAGGTGCACAATCGTGGATGGCTATTCATCGAGCGTTTTTTTATGCTCGCGAATCGTTATGGCGGCTGTGCGTCGGAGACCTTCGGGTCTGCCGGGTTCCTGGACCGGTCTTGCACACCAACGCACAGCTGCCACCTCTTTCGAAGCGCAAGCGAAACGGTGTCAGCTCCTTAGTTCCAGGGAGATACACCGATGATCAAGCCGACACCAAATCCACCAGAAGACCCAGCAACTTCCCCCTACGAATCCCTCGATTCGAAGAAACTCCACGAAGCCGCCGAACGCGCCCTCGACCACCACCTGGGCACGCCCCCACCCAAGATCCACCTGGCCGACGCCCGCAAAGGCCAACTCTTCATCGTCGCCCCGGACGCTCCGCGTCCGCTTTGGTGCGTGACGCAGAGCGTCACAGGATGCATTCCCACGCGGGAGCGTGGGAACGATCATCAAAGGTTTGGGAGCGATCATTTGAAACATCTGCCGACTACGCAGGTCGATTCTGGCTGCTAGGCTGTTTTCAGGCCTTCCTCGACAGAACTTTACTCATGCTCGCGCGATTGCTGTTTTTCTGTGGTCTGTTCATGGCATCCACCTCGGCTGTGGCCATCACTATTTACAAATCCACCAGCGCGACGGGTGTGGTCTCCTACAGTGATCGTCCCTCCCATGGCGCGCGGATCTTTGTGTTCCGCGACCGCATGGAAGAGCACCTTGAGCGCCAGGTACTTCTGGATATCAAGAAGCAGAGGGATACGCACAGTGTGTTTGTGCGCAACGATTTGTATGCGCCGGTAGAGGTCGAGCTGAGTTTCACCGGGCTGAAGAATGTCAGCGGTGCGCCGGCACAGCCGATCCGCCGGGTGCTGCCGGCGCGCAGCACCGTGCGTCTGGCGCTGCTCACGGCGATTACGCCCGGCAAGCCGCTGGCCTATACCCCGACGTTCAACTATTCCCTGGGCAACCCCACAGACACCACGCTGGCCTATCGGTATCCGCTGCCGTGGCGTGGCGGCCCGTTCCACCTGACTCAGGGCCCTAATGGCCGGTACAGCCACTTTGGGGTCAAGAACCGTTATGCCATGGACATCGCGATGCCTGAAGGCACGCCGATCATCGCGGCGCGTGGCGGGGTGGTGGTGAAGACCGAAAACCACCAGAGCGGACGCGGCACCGACCCGTCGGGCAATTTCGTGCGAGTGCTGCACGATGACGGGACCATGGGCGTGTACCTGCACCTTAAGCGCGGTTCGGTGTGTGTGCGGGAGGGGCAGCGGGTGGCGGTCGGCAGTGCGTTGGGGTTATCGGGCAATACCGGCAACAGCAGCGGGCCGCACCTGCACTTCGTGGTGCAGCGCAATAGCGGGTTGGGGCTGGTGTCGATTCCGTACCAGTTCAACCAACCGGTGGGCAGCTTGCCGAACTTTGCGCTCGGCAAGCAATAATGTGTTGTCCAAGCTGACGCTATCGCGAGCAGGCTCGCTCCCACAGGGGATTTGTGTTTTGCCGGGAAACCGGAGTAACACCGAATCAATGTGGGAGCGAGCCTGCTCGCGATGGGATCGACGCCGATCAGGTGTCGGGCACTAGTCGAGCATCAACACCTTGGCCAAAATGATCTTCGGGCCTTTCATCTTTTTGATGATGATCCGCAGACCTTCGACTTCCAGCACTTCTTCCTCTTCCGGCACCCGTTTCAGGGATTCGTAGACCAGCCCGGCGAGGGTTTCGGCCTCGACGTGGTCCAGATCGATACCCAGCAGGCGTTCGACCTTGAATAGCGGTGTGTCACCGCGCACCAGCAATTTGCCCGGCTGGTAGGCGAGGATCCCGCGTTCGGCCTTGCGGTGTTCGTCCTGGATGTCGCCGACCAGCACTTCCAGCACGTCTTCCATGGTCAGGTAGCCGATGACGTTGCCGTCGGCTTCTTCAACCAGGGCGAAGTGCGAACCGCCCTTGCGGAACTGCTCCAGCAACTGCGACAACGGCATGTGCCGCGATACGCGTTCCAGCGGGCGGGTCAGCTCGGCCAGGTTGAACGACTCGGGAATGTGGTCCAGCGCCGCCAGTTCCAGCAGCAGGTCCTTGATGTGCAGCAGGCCGACGAACTCCTGGCGTTCGCTGTCGTACACCGGGTAGCGGCTGAATTTGTGACGACGGAACAGCGCTAGGATTTCCTTGAGCGGCGCGTTGAACTCCAGCGTCACCAGGTCTTCCCGGGAGTTGGCCCAGTCGACCACTTCCAGCTCACCCATTTCCACGGCGGAGGCGAGTACGCGCATGCCTTGGTCGCTCGGGTCCTGGCCGCGGCTGGAGTGCAGGATCAGTTTCAGTTCTTCACGGCTGTAATGGTGCTCGTGATGAGGGCCGGGTTCACCTTGGCCAGCAATCCGCAGGATCGTGTTGGCGCTGGCGTTGAGCAGGTAAATGGCCGGGTACATGGCCCAGTAGAACAGGTACAGCGGCACCGCCGTCCACAGCGACAGCAGCTCGGGCTTGCGGATGGCCCAGGATTTGGGGGCCAGTTCGCCGACCACGATGTGCAGGTACGAAATGATAAAGAAGGCGGTGAAGAACGACACACCCTTGACCACTTCCGGCGAGTTGACGCCGACCGCGTCCAGCAACGGTTCGAGAATGTGCGCGAACGCCGGTTCACCGACCCAGCCAAGGCCCAGGGAGGCGAGGGTGATACCCAATTGACACGCCGACAGGTAAGCGTCGAGCTGGCTGTGTACGGTGCGCAGGATCTGCCCGCGCCAGCCGTTTTTATGGGCAATGGCCTCGACCTTGGTCGAGCGCAGTTTGACCATGGCAAATTCCGCCGCAACGAAGAAGCCGTTGAGCAAAACCAGGATCAGTGCAAAAAGAATCATGCCGAAATCGGCGAAGAGTGAAGCGAGGGTCACGCCAGGGGAAGGGTCCATGATGGAGTTTTGCGGGTTCCGTATATTCGAATAGAAAGGGGATTGCCGAGCCTGAAAGGCAGGCCCAAGTCAGCCAATGTAGCGGCTGACAGGGCGATTGCCTAGTGTTCAGTCAACGTTCGCGCTAGTCGGTCAACGAGTTGACCCGCGATTTTGTGACCTGTGCCGGCGCGAAATGGCAGGTGAATGTGCTGCCATGGCCGAGCACGCTGCTGATCTCCATTCGCGCACGATGACGTAACAAAACGTGTTTGACGATGGCCAGGCCCAGCCCGGTGCCGCCGGTATTGGAGTTGCGGCTGGAGTCGACGCGGTAGAAGCGTTCGGTCAGGCGCGGCAGGTGTTTGTTGTCGATGCCGATTCCCGAGTCCTGCACGCTGAGGTGCGCGCCTTGTTCGTCACCCCACCAGCGGATGCGGATGTTGCCGCCATCCGGAGTGTATTTGACGGCGTTGAACACCAGGTTCGAGAACGCACTGCGCAACTCGGCTTCACTGCCCTTGAGCATGATCGACGGATCGGCTTCCAGGGTGATGTGCTGGTTGCGCTGCCCCGACAGCGCCTGGGCGTCACTCTTGATCGATTGCAGCAGGTTGTCGATCGGCACCGGCTGGTTGTCCGACGGGTAATCGGTGGCTTCGAGCTTGGCCAATAACAACAAGTCGTTGAGCAGCGTCTGCATGCGTCCGCCCTGTTGCTGCATTTGCTGCAACGCACGGCTCCAGCGTGGATTCACCTCTTCGACGTTATCGAGCAGGGTTTCCAGGTAGCCGCAGATCACCGTCAACGGCGTGCGCAGTTCGTGGGAGACGTTGGCGATGAAGTCTTTGCGCATTTGTTCCAGCTGATGAATGCGGGTGACGTCGCGCACCAGCATCAAGTGTTCGTTGTTGCCGTAACGGGTGATGTACAGCTGAATCCGCATCCGATCGTTGGTCGGCGAAGGGATTTCCAGCGGCTCGGCGTAGTTGTCCTGCTCGAAGTATTCCTTGAAGCGCGGATGACGCACCAGGTTGGTCACCGGCTGACCGCTGTCCTGTGGGGTCTTGAGGCCCAGCAAGGTTTCAGCAGCGCGGTTCCACCATTCCAGGTTGCCGTCGCTGTCGAGCATGATCACCGCGTCTTTCAACGCAGCAGTGGACTCTTGAACCCGGTCGATTACCGCTTGCAGGCGTCCGCGCACGCGCTGATCGCGCCGTTGCAGGTGGTAGATGCTGTCGAACACTTCGCCCCACAGGCCATAGCCATCGGGTGGTGGTTCGTCGGGCTTTTGCAGGCGTAGCCACTCGTGCAGGCGCAGCAATTGCTTGAGGGTCCAGGCCAGGTAAATGCCCAGGCCTGCGGCCAGGCTCCAGCCGTAATAGCCAGTAATCAGGCCGATCACCAGGCAGCCGGTGACCAGTAACAGCATGTGGCGGATCAGAGTGCCATGCCAGTTTTGGTTCACTTAAACTTGCGTCCTTGTCAGCGTGTCGAGCAGGTAAGGGCCGGCTCAGGCCTTGGTGGAAAACCGGTAGCCGGTGCCACGCACGGTTTGTACCAGATTCTCGTAGGCATCGCCGAGTGCTTTGCGCAAACGACGAATGTGCACGTCGACGGTGCGCTCTTCGACATACACGTTGCCGCCCCAGACTTGATCGAGCAATTGCCCGCGGGTGTAGGCGCGTTCCTGGTGGGTCATGAAAAACTGCAGCAAGCGGTATTCGGTCGGGCCCATCTCGGCGGGTTTGCCGTCGATGGTCACGCGGTGGCTGATCGGGTCCAGCAGCAGGCCGCCGACTTCGATCGGCGCTTCGCCGTCGGTAGGGCCGGCACGACGCAGCACGGCTTTCAGGCGTGCAACCAGCTCGCGTGGGGAAAACGGCTTGGTGATGTAGTCATCGGCGCCGACTTCCAGGCCCTGGATCTTATTGTCCTCTTCGCCCTTGGCGGTGAGCATGATGATCGGGATGTCCCCGGTCAGTTCATCGCGCTTGAGACGCCGGGCCAACTCGATGCCAGAAGTGCCGGGCAGCATCCAGTCGAGCAGGATCAGGTCCGGTTTACGGTCGACAATAATGGCGTGGGCCTGCTGGGAGTTTTCAGCCTCCAGGCAGTCATAGCCGGCCATTTCCAACGCAACGGCGATCATTTCGCGAATGGGCGCTTCGTCGTCGACGATCAGAATGCTCCTGCCAACCATGCCTTAATCCTCTTGTCATTTAACTGTCTTGCGCCGCATTAGATAACGGAATTATTGCAGTCGTGTGACAGTATTTTAGCCGTGCGGCGCTCAGCGCAATCCTGAACTACGCTCTAAGTTCGAATCCTGACAACCACAAAGGAAGGTTTCCATGACTCACTACGCTCAATCGTTCAAAGCCTTGGTGTTGGCCGCTGCCCTGGCATTACCGACACTCGCGCTCGCTGCCGAGCCGGCAATGATGAAGAACGGCATGATGGTCGATCAAAAGGGCATGACCTTGTACACGTTCGATAAGGACGCAGGCGGCAAGTCGATGTGTAACGGTGATTGCGCCAAGACGTGGCCACCGATGATGGCCCCGGCAGGCGCCAAGGCTGAAGGTGAATGGACGGTCATCAAGCGTGATGACGGCATGATGCAGTGGGCTTACGACGGCAAGCCGATGTACACCTACAAAATGGACATGAAGCCCGGTGACAAGAACGGTGATGGTTTCAAAAATATGTGGCACATGGCAAAGCACTGATCCATACACAATGATCTGAACCTCTGGCAGACCCGCCCCTTTGAGGGCGGGTTTGCCTTTACGCGATCCGTAGCAGCAGGCTTGGCCAGCTGCTACAGAGACGTGGGTATCAGCGAGTTGCGTAATCCAGCACGATCCCGACGAAAATCGCCAACCCGGCCCAATGGTTATGCAGGAAGGCCCGGAAACACTTCAGTCGGTCCCTGTCGCGGGTGTACCAGAATTCCCAGGCAAAGCATGCGGCCGCGGCCAGCAGCCCGAGGTGGAACCAGCCGCCCAGCTCGAATTTCGATCCGGCCAGCAGCAGGCACCCGAGGGCCAGGCCTTGCAGGGTGAGAATGATCACCCGATCGGCATCGCCAAACAGAATCGCCGTGGATTTCACGCCGATCTTCAAATCGTCGTCGCGGTCGGTCATGGCGTAATAGGTGTCGTAGCCCACCGTCCACAGCAGGTTGGCGATCCACAGCAACCAGGCAATGGCCGGCAGTTCACCGGTTTCGGCGGTGAACGCCATCGGCATGCCCCAGGAGAACGCCGCGCCCAGCACCACTTGCGGGTAATAGGTGTAGCGCTTCATGAACGGGTAAGTGGCCGCCAGCGCCAGACCGCCGAACGACAGCCAGACCGTGGCCGCGTTGGTGCACAGCACCAGCAGGAAACTCACGCCCATCAGCAACGCGAAGAACACCAGCGCTTCTTTGGAGCTGATCTTGCCGCTGACCAAGGGCCGTTGTTCGGTACGTTTCACGTGACCGTCGACCTTGCGATCAGCCCAGTCATTGATCACGCAGCCGCCCGCGCGGGTCAGCACCACGCCAAGGACGAAAATCACGATATTGGCCAGTGACGGCGAACCTTTGCCGGCAATCCACAGCGCCCACAACGTTGGCCACAGCAGCAGGTAAATGCCGATGGGCTTGTCCATGCGGGTCAACTGGATGAAGTCCCACGCGCGCGGGTTCAAGCGATTCAATGACTTGAGCAGGCTTTGGTACATCAGCAGTTCTCCGCATTCGCGCGGGCAGCGCGCCACAGGGCTGGCAGGAATATTTCCGCGACCAGCACGCTCAAGTCCCCCCGGTCGAAACGCGAGCGCCGGCCCCACAGTTGCGGCGCTTGAGATTCGCTGGGCAACCACTCGACAGGATAGTGACAAACCTCGATGGCGCGGCGCTGGAACGCCTGATCGCAAAACAACAGCTCGCCCAGGGAGCGGCTGCCCAGCTCATCCATATTCAACCCGCCGTCCTGCAACGAACTGCGTGCCGCCACGCTGCGGGCAAACACCCAGGCTTCACCATGACCGCGCAAATACACCTCACGAACCCAGCCTTCACTGCCTTCGGGCAATTCCAGTGCGGCGCATTCGTCAGCGCGCAAAGGCTGCCAGCCTTCGAGCAATGGCGTCACGCTGAAGCCGTCATCCGACAAACGGGTCAGGCGACGGGTGAGCGAGCCCTCATCGAATAGCCAGTCGAGGGTTTGCGCGTCAGGTAGCGGGGTCAGCTGGCGTTGTGGCAGCCAGAGCAGAGCAGGGGCGAGGGGTTTTGAGTGCGGCACAGTGAGTCAGTATTGGCAGCAAATGAGGCGGCGAGCTTACCATGTCGGTCGGTGATATTGACTGACCAGACCGGGTAATGGCCGCGAACAGGCTTGCATCTGCTGCGCCCGATCAGTACAAAACGCCTTGAGCCGGACGGCAGACCCTTATCGGGTGACCATTCGCGCCAGTAAAAGCCTGAGAACCTGAGGAAACAAGTAATGAAAAAGTGGCAATGCGTGGTCTGTGGGCTGATCTATAACGAAGCCGACGGCTGGCCGGATGACGGCATCGCCGCCGGAACCCCGTGGCAGGACGTACCGGAAGACTGGCTGTGTCCAGACTGTGGCGTCGGCAAAATGGATTTCGAAATGATCGAAATCGCTGCCTGATCACAGATTTTGATGAATTGAAGAGGAGTAAGGAATGAACGCACCTGTCGTGATCGTCGGCACTGGGCTGGCTGGCTACAACCTGGCCCGGGAGTTTCGCAAACTCGATGGCGAAACACCGCTGCTGTTGATTACCGCAGATGACGGACGCTCTTACTCCAAGCCGATGCTCTCCACCGGTTTTGGCAAGAACAAGGACGCCGATGGCCTGAGCATGGCCGAGCCCGGCGCCATGGCCGAACAGCTGAAGGCTGAGGTGCGGACCCATACGCGCATCAGCGGCATCGACCCGGGCCACAAACGCCTGTGGATCGGTGAAGAAGCTGTGGCCTATCGCGACCTGATCCTTGCCTGGGGCGCGGAAACCGTGCGCGTACCGGTGCAGGGCGATGCGCCCGAGGCAATCTTCCCGATCAACGACCTCGAAGACTACGCGCGCTTTCGGGCGGCGGCAGCCGGCAAGCGTCGGGTGTTGTTGCTCGGCGCTGGCCTGATCGGCTGTGAGTTCGCCAACGACCTGATCCTCGGTGGTTACGAGGTGCAACTGGTCGCGCCGTGCGAACAAGTCATGCCGACGCTGCTTCACCCGGCGGCGGCCGCAGCCGTGCAGGCCGGGCTGGAAAGCCTGGGCGCGCAGTTCCACCTCGGCCCGGTACTCAATAGCTTGCAACGTACCGATGACGGGCTCGAAGGGCATTTGTCCGATGGCCAGGTGATCCCCTGCGACGTCGTGGTTTCCGCCATTGGCCTGCGCCCGCGCATCGATCTGGCGGCCGCTGCCGGCTTGCAGATCAACCGCGGTGTGGTCGTTGACCGCCATCTGAAGACCTCTCACGCCAATATCTACGCCTTGGGCGACTGCGCCGAGGTCGATGGGCTGAATTTGCTGTACGTGATGCCCCTGATGAGTTGTGCGCGTGCGCTGGCGCAAACCCTGGCCGGCAACCCGACGGCGGTCAGCTACGGTGCGATGCCGATTACCGTGAAAACACCGGTCTGCCCATTGGTGGTTTCCCCGCCACCACGGGGTTTTGAAGGTGCCTGGACCGTCGAAGGGCAGGGCGCCGACATCAAGGCGCTGTGCCGTGATGCCAGCGGAAAATTGTTGGGTTACGCGCTCACCGGGGCGGCAGTGATGGAGAAACTGGCTCTAAACAAGGAGCTTCCGGCGCTTTTGGCGTAAATACCGGTCGTTCTGTCGGAATCACCCCGCTTTTGCTACTACAAAGGTCGCCCCGAGACTGGCGCCGCTCGTAACCGCATGCCATCCTCACTCCGTCTGCCGCAGAGTAGAGCCTGCGGCGCCTTGGGCGCTGTTCCGGAAGAACAGCACGGACATAACAACAAAAAACCGTCAAAGAGGCTTCACTCATGCGTAAACCAGATCTCGCCGCAGCAATCGCTGAAAAGGCTGACCTCACCAAAGAACAGGCTAACCGCGTCCTCAACGCCGTCCTCGAAGAAATCACCGGCGCTCTGCACCGTAAAGACAGCGTCACCCTGGTGGGCTTCGGTACTTTCCTGCAACGCCACCGTGGCGCACGCACCGGCAAGAACCCGCAAACCGGTGAGCCAGTGAAAATCAAGGCCAGTAACACCGTTGCCTTCAAACCGGGAAAATCGTTGAAAGACAGCGTCAATCCGTAACAGGTAAGCACCGTCTCGGGGCGGTAAAAAATGGGCACGCCGACTGGGTCGGGTGCCCATTTTTTGTGAGCGCTGATTGGCACATTTTAACGAATGTCTACCACTGGTAGATCGCGCTTGGTTTTTATAGGGGGAGAATGAGTGGTTAACGGTGTAGAAGCCTAGCTGTTCGTAAGCGCTCCATGAACCCCACATTTTAAAGGTGGGGATCTATGGCTATCTTGGAGTTTGCGGTGTGCAGTTCCACGGCAGCAAGGCCTCGAAGTCTTCTACACTCGAGGCTTGTGGCAGGCGCTCAAGTGCGTGGCGCAGCCACG